>CAISKG010000424.1 GCA_903885855.1 uncultured Planctomycetaceae bacterium | reverse complement strand
TCGGCCTCGGCGGCCGCGGCGGCCACCGCCGGCGCGGCGGGCTCGTCGACCGGGTCGCCGTCCCCGTCGGGAGGGACGTCGGCGTCGGCCGCATCGTCCGAGGGGACGATCTCCAGCGTGATCGGCGTGTTGTCGTGGATGCCGGCGAGCAGACCCCGCCGGTCGACCTCGAGGAGCACCGCCGCCAGCGCCGGGCAGGGCCGGCCGCTGCGTCCCGCCGCGGTGGAGGAGCGGGCCTCGAGCGTCATGCCGCCGCGCCGGCAGGCGGAGAGCTCGAGCGAGACCGAGTGGGGAACCGCGGCCACCCCCTCGACCGTCCCGCTGACATGGCCCACCCGCGGGCAACTGACGCGGACCGACGAGGCCGACCGGGCTGCCTCGAGGTCGGCGGAATCGAAGAGGTGGAAGAGACGCTGTTCCAGGTTCGCCATGCGGCAGCCGTAGGGGGACTCGGACGGTGGGCTGCGCGCGGATGGCGGAAACCGCCGGCGCCGGCCGGCGGCGCGCAACACGCCTTTGTACCCTGCCGGGCCCGCCCGTGGCGAGGGCCCTCTCGCGAAGGGCCGTCAGCCCCCCGCCTTCACCGTGGCCACCAGTTCCAGAACGTTCTCCACCGGGGTCTGCGGGTGGACGCCATGCCCGAGGTTGAAGATGTGCCCCGGCCGGCCCCCTGCTGCGGCGAGCACCTCGCGGGCCCTGTGCCGCACCGTGTCGCGGTCGGCGAGGAGCACGGCCGGGTCGAGATTGCCCTGGATCGCCCGGTCGTGCCCCACGGCGCGCCACGCCTCGTCGAGGCCGATGCGCCAGTCGACGCCGATCACGCTGCCGCCCGCCTCGGCGAGGAGCGGCAGCAGCGCCGGGTTGCCGGTGGCGAAATGGATCACCGGGGCCCGGGCGGCCGCCGCCTCGAGCGCCGTGCGCGAGTGGGGCAGGACGTAGCGCCGATAGTCGTCGGGTCCGAGGCAGCCCACCCAGCTGTCGAACAGCTGCACGCACTGCGCGCCGGCGTCGAGCTGGGCGACGAGATACCGGCTCACGGCCCGCGCGATGCGGTCCATCAGGTCGTGCCACGCCGCCGGCGCGCCGTACATCAGCGACTTGGTGTGGAGCCAGGCCCGGCTCGTCCCCCCCTCGATGCAGTAGCCGGCGAGGGTGAAGGGGGCACCGGCGAAGCCGATCACCGGGATCCGATCGTCCAGGCCCGCGCGGGTGGCACGCACGCAGTCGAAGACGAACCCGAGCGGATCGAGGTCGTCGAGCTCGAGGACGCGGGCCACGTCCTCGGCCCCGCGCACCGGATTGTGGATCACCGGCCCCTCGCCGGCGGCGAACTCGAGGTCGAGCCCCATCGGCTCGAGGATCGGCAGGAGGTCGCTGAAGATGATCGCGGCGTCGACGCCGAGGCGGTCGACCGTGGCGAGCATCACCTCGGCCGCCAGGGAGGGGGTCTTGCAGAGTTCCATGAACCCCACCCGGCCCCGCACGGCGCGGTATTCGGGGAGGTATCGGCCGGCCTGGCGCATCAGCCAGATGGGGGTCCGTTCCACCGGCTCGCGGCGGCAGGCACGGAGGAAGAGGGCGTCGTGGCGGGGGTCGTGGGGGGGTTTCATGCGACGAGTATAGGCCGCCCCCGGCCGGCCTCCCGCGGCGGACTAGAATGGACGGGACCCCCACCTGCCATGGCCGACTTCATCTCCCGCATCTCGGTCGTCTGCTTCGCCGCCAGCTACCTGGTGGCGCTGGCCTGCGAGGCGTCGCGGCTGCTGTTCCGCTCGGGGGTGCGCGGCGCCGTGATGGTGGGGTTCGCCGGGGCCGGCCTCCTGGCCCACACGCTGTTCCTCGCCTGGCGGGCCGCCCACGAGCCGGTGGTGCCCCTCTCCAGCCCCTACGACTGGTACCTTCTGGCCGCCTGGCTCCTCGCCTCGGCGTCGCTGTGGCTGACGCTCGCCAATCCGCGCACGCCCGTGGGGCTGTTCATGCTGCCGCTGGTCCTGGGGCTCATCGGCGCGGCCGAGCTCTCGAGCACCGTCCCCTTCCCGCGGAGCCCGGCGACGCAGGTCTGGGGGGCGATCCACGGCGGCTTCAACCTCGCCGCGAGCGTGGCCGTGGCCTTCGGGTCGAGCACGGGGCTGATGTGGCTGATCCAGGCGGGGAGGCTCGCGCGGAAACAGGCGCCGTCGCGCCTGCGCATGCCGAGCCTGGAGAAGCTCGCCGGCTTCACCGGCCGCTCGGCGCGGATCGCCGCCTGGACGGCCGCCGCGGGCTTCGCCTCGGGGCTGGTGCTCAACGCCGTCAACTCGAGCCAGGGGCTCCTCGACACCGTGCCCTGGACCGATCCGGTGGTGCTGCGGATGGGCGCGCTGGTCGGCTGGCTGGCCGTCGCCGCGCTCGTCGGCCGCGCCGCGGTCCGCCGGCCCGAGGGGGCGCGCACCGTGGCGATCCTGTCGCTGGTGAGCCTGGCGGTGCTGACGACCTCGATCCTGTGGGGCGTGCTCGGCCCCTCGCGACACGGCGCGCCCGCCGCGGCCGCGACCGCCGCGGAGGTGCCGCGATGACGCTGGCCTTCGTCGGCGGATCCCACCGCACGGTGCCCATGGCCCTGCGCGAGCGGCTGGCCTCTCCGCCGAGCAGGCGGCGGAGGCGCTGCGCCGCTTCCGCGCGAGTTTCCCCGGCCGCGAGGTGGTGCTGCTCTCGACCTGCAACCGGGTGGAGCTCTACGCCGCCGGCGAGAACGACGCCGCGCCGCCGGCCCCCGGGCAGCTCGTCCGCTTCCTCGCCGAATGCCGGGGCATCGACAGCGCCGATCTGGAGCCGGTGCTGGTGCGCGAGAGCGACGCCGCCGCCGTCCGCCACCTGTTCAGCGTCGCCGCCGGCCTCGACAGCATGGTGCTCGGCGAGCCGCAGATCGTGGCCCAGGTGAAGCAGGCCTGGGCGCTGGCCCGGGAGCAGGAGACCGCCGGCCCGCTCACCGCCGGGATGATCCAGGCGGCGCTGCGGACGGCGAAGCGCGTGGCCAGCGAGACGGCCATCGGGAGGGAGCGGCTCTCGATCCCGAGCGTGGCCGTCGCCGACTTCGCCCGGGGGGTGTTCGAGCGCTTCGACGACAAGCGCGTGCTCCTGGTCGGCGCCGGCAAGATGGCCCACGAGACGCTGCGCTACCTGCTCGAGGCCGGGGCCCGCGACATCGTGATCGTGAACCGCTCCGCCCCGCGCGCCCACGACCTCGCGGCCCGGATCGGCGCCCGCGTCGGCCGTTTCGAGGCCCTCGTCGACGAGATCGCCTCCGCGGATCTGATCGTCAGCACGACCGGCGCGACCGAGCCGGTGGTCTCGCTCGACGCCTTCGCGGCGGCGGAGCGGCAGCGTGGCGGCCGCCCGCTGCTGGTGCTCGACCTGGCGATGCCGCGCGACTTCGACCCGCGGATCGGCTCGCGCCCCGGCGTGTGGCTCTATTCGATCGACGACCTCGGCGCCGCCTGCGACGCCAACCGCCGATCGCGTGCCCGCGAGCTCCCGGGGGCGCTGGCGATCATCGACGAGGAGACGCGCCGCTTCATGGGCGACCTGCACCACCGCTCGTCGGCGCCGGTCATCGAACGGCTCCGCGCCGGGTGGGCCGAGACCGGCGAGGCCGAGCTCGACCGGCTCTTCCGCCGGCTCCCCTCGCTCGACGACGCGTCCCGCGAGGAGATCCGCCAGGCCTTCGACCGCTACGCCGCGAAGCTGCTCCATTCGCCGCTGGCGTCGCTGCGGCAGGAGAGCCATGCCGGGCCGCCCCACGGCCTGCTCGACGCCCTGCGGCGCCTCTTCGCGCTCGAGGACTGACGCGCCCGGGGGCGTCGCGGCCTCACTCCGCCGCGGCCGGCCGCGGCCGTGCGTGGGCCAGGGCCAGGAGCGCGTAGGCGGTGACGAGGTTCGGGTCGTCCTCCATCCAGCGCGCGTTGGCGTTGACCCACGAGCCGTCCTCGCGCTGCCGGGCGACGAGCGCCGCCGCCAGTTCCTCGCGCCAGCGGTGCTCCTTCCCCGCGGCGTCGGTGAAGGTCTCCTCGCCGAGCACGTCGAGGGCCTTCCCCATGGTGTGGTAGTAGTAGTAGAGGCCGCTGTCCCCCATGCCGGGGTTCTCGTCGAAGGTGTAGTGCTTCGCCAGCCACTCGAGCGCCGCCTTCACGCGCGGGTCGTCCTTGCCGAGGCCGGCGAAGATCATGCTCTTGAGCCCCGCGTAGGTCATCGAGGCGTAGCTGCGCAGGCCCCCCCCGGGCGTGCCGCCGGCCATGCTCTCGCCGCCGTTGGCGGGGGTGTAGTAGAAGCCGCCGTCGGGGTTCTTCTCCGGGAAGGGGAGCTCGTTGTGCGGGCCGGGGAGATTCTGCGAGCGCGACACGAACACCAGCGCCCGCTGGATCGCCGCGTCGTCGGCCTCGGTGCCGGCGCCGCGCAGGGCCTCGACGAGGAAGGCGGTGTTGGAGAGGTCGGGCCGCCCCTTCTTGCCGTACCCCGCGCCGCCGTAATTGACGTCGGCCGGCGCGAGCCCCTCCGACTCGTCCCACTGGATCCCCTTGAGGAAGCCCTCGGCGGCCTTGATCTCGGCGTCGTGGCGGCCGTCCTTGTTGCAGGCCAAGAGCGCCAACAGCGCGATCGCCGTCTCGTAGTTGGCGATCGGCGAATCCTCGGTGTGGATGCCGCCGGTGTCGCGGCGGAAAGAGAGGACATGATCGAGCCCGCGCCGCACGACGGCGTCGTCGACCGGGCTGCCGCTTTTCACGAGCGCCGACACCACCAGCGCCGTCACCGCAGGGCCGGCCTGGGAGGAGAAACTGCCGTCGGCGGCCTGCCCCTGCTCGCCGAGGAAGCGCGTGCCGCGCGCGATGGCGCGGTCGACCGCCGTCGGCTCGGCGGCGGCGCCGCGCGGCGGGGCCGCGGAGACGACCACCGCGGCCAGGAGGAGCGGAAGGACCGACGGCGGCGGGCGCAGCATGGCTCGACCTCGCGGGAGAGGGGGGGCGACGGCCGCGGCGGGGGCTCCGCGACGCTTCCCGAAGGATACGCCCCGGCGGCGGCCGGGAGAATCACCCCGCGCGGCGAAACCTCCCCCGGGGTCCGGGGGCGGAACCGCCGCCGGCGCGGGCGGCGGGGCGCTCAGACGGGCGCGGAGGGGAGGGCGCGCGGATGCCGGGGAACCTGCCGCGCGGGGGGCTCGCGCCCCTCCTCGTGGCTCCACAGCTCGCGCTCGGCGTCGGAGGCGTAGTAGGTGAGCCACACCGTCGCGTCGTCGCAGTCGGAGGCGCTGCAATCCCAGTGGACGAAGTTGTCGGGCAGGTCGACGCGCTTCACCCGGGCCGGGAGGATGTCGCGGCGCACCAGCGCATAGAGCTCGCGGTCGGAGAGGTGGTCGGTGAAGTCGAGCACGACGCGCTTCTCGAACAGCCGCTCGATCGCGTCCCAGAGCCGTTCGCGCACCTGCTCGTCGTCGAGCGTGCAGGCCGGCTGCATCGCCAGCGGCGGGTCGAACCAACGCGCGATCGGCTCCTCGTCGGCCCGCTCCCAGGCGATCATCGCCTCGAGGAAGCGGTTTTCCGCCGGGGTGGGCAGCGCGCGGAAGTCGATCTCGAGGATCGCCTCGTCGAGGTAGGGCTCGATCGCGTCGCGCAGCTCGGCGTTGCGCAGGAGGCAGTCGACTTCGGCCGGTTCGGGGTAGCGGGCGAGGGGCATGCCGGACGGATCCCGGAGGGGGGGTACGCCACCGCGGGCGCCGGGGCCGGCGGGTGACGTTCCTGGAATCCGACGATACCAACGGCTCCGCGGCGTTCAACGAAACGCAGGGGTGTTTCGCCCCTGTTTCGCCGCACCGCACCGGCACGACCGCTACGAGCGATCGGGTTTCCGCGGCCGTCCGGAGTCGCCCCGTTTGCCGCGCCCGCCCACTCCGCGGCCCCGGCGGACGGCCGGGGAATCCGGGTCGACCCTGCGGGCGCCGCACCCCTCCGGCGGCCCCGGAGCCCCCCTGGAGGGTCCGTCAGGCGAGGATCCCGCGGACGACGTGGCCGTGGACGTCGGTGAGCCGGAATTGCCGTCCCTGGTAGCGGAACAAAAGCCGGGTGTGGTCGATCCCCAACAGGTGCAGGATCGTGGCCTGCATGTCGTGGACGTGCACCGGGTCGGCGGTGATGTTCCAGGCGAAGTCGTCGGTCGCGCCGTGGACGTGGCCGCCGCGGATCCCGCCGCCGGCGAGCCACCAGGAGTAGGCCCGGCCGAAGTGGTCGCGCCCCTTGGGGCTGGCCGGATCGCCCTGGCCGAAGGGGGTGCGGCCGAACTCGCCCCCCCAGGCGACGAGCGTGTCCTCGAGGAGCCCGCGCTCCTTGAGATCCATGACCAGCGCCGCCGAGGGCCCCTCGGTGTCGCGGCACTGCTCCTCGAGCTGGGTGAAGAGGTTGTTGTGCTGGTCCCAGCCGGCGTGCATCAGCTGCACGAAGCGCGTGCCGCGCTCGATGAGCCGGCGGGCGACGAGGCAGTTGAAGGCGAAGCTCCCCTTCACCCGGACGTCGGGGCCGTAGCGGTCGAGGACGCGCTGCGGCTCGTCGGAGAAGTCGGTCAGCTCCGGCACGCTCGACTGCATGCGGAAGGCGAGCTCGTACTGCGCGATCCGGGCGTCGATCTCGGGGTCGCCGTACTCGGCCAGATGGGCGGCGTTCATGGCCGCGATGTCGTCGAGCAGCGTGCGCCGGGCGGCCCGCGTGACGCCGGGCGGATCGGCGAGGTAGGGCACCGGCTC
This sequence comes from uncultured Planctomycetaceae bacterium, assembly GCA_903885855.1. GTDB lineage: Bacteria > Planctomycetota > Planctomycetia > Pirellulales > UBA1268 > QWOP01. Next base: position 2,726 of record CAISKG010000424.1, on the reverse strand, counting down.
GCCGGTGTTACGGAAGCGCACCCCCTGAAAGCGGCTGGGGAGGAAGCCGCTGCCCCAGTAGTAATCGAAGAACAGCTGGCCGCAGGTCTTGCCCTTGTCGGAGGAGGTCATGACGACGAAGGCGGGCAGCTCGTCGGTGTCGCAGCCCAGGCCGTAGGTCAGCCAGGCCCCCATGCTCGGCCGGCCCGGCACCTGCGCGCCGGTCATGAAGAGCGTCACGCCGGGGGCGTGGTTGACCGCCTCGGTGTGCATGCTGCGCACCACGCAGATCTCGTCGGCCAAGGCCCCCACGTTGGGGAGCATCTCGCTGAGCTCGATCCCCGACTGGCCGCAGCGCCGGAAGGGCTTGATCGCCGGCTGCGTCGGCCAGCGGGCGTAGCCGCTGGACATCGTCGAGAGCCGCGTCTTGCCGCGCACGCTCTCGGGGATGTCCTGCCCGGCGTGCCGCACCATCTCCGGCTTGGGATCGAAGAGGTCGACGTGCGAGGGCCCGCCCCCCTGCCAGAGCATGACCACGCGTTTGGCCCGCGGGGGATGGTGGGGGAGTTCCGGGAGACCGGCGAAGCCCCCCCCCGCGGCGGCCGCGCCGCGCCCGAGCATGGCCGAGAGCGCCACGCCGCCGATCCCCCCCGCCCCCGCGCCGAAGAGCGCGCGGCGCGACACCCGGCGCCGGTTCTCGTCGAGGAGGGAGGCCACGTCGGCGGCGGGATCGCGGGTGCTCATTCGCGCGACAGTGCCTCGTCGAGGTTGAGGATCCCCAGGCAGACGGCCGCCAGGGAGGCGTGTTCGATCGGATCGAGCCCCTCGGCGGCCGGGCTCTCCCCCACCGCCACCAGCGCCCGCGCGGCGGCCTCGTCGGCGGCGTAGATCGCGCGCTGCCGCTCGAGCATCCGCCGCAGGGCGGCCAGATCGGCCTCCGCGGGCACGCGCCCCACGACGAGGCGGAAGGCGGCCGTCAGCCGGGCGTCGCCGGCGGGGGCCTCCCGCATCACCCGCGCCGCCAGCACCCGCGCCGCCTCCACCCAGGTGGGGTCGTTGAGCGTGGTCAGGGCGTGCAGCGGCGTGCAGGTCGTGCCCGTGCGCACCCGGCAGGTCTGCCGGTTGGCGGCGTCGAACATGTTCGCCGGGCTCACGGTGCGCCGCCAGAAGGTGTAGAGGCTGCGCCGGAAGAGATCGGCCCCCTTCGACTGCGGGTAGGTGAAGTCGCGCTCCTTGGTGATCGCCAGCGCCTCCCAGATCTGCTCGGGCTGGTAGGGGTACACCGGCGCCCCGCCGAGGCGCGGGTCGAGCAGGCCGGCGGCCGCCAGCGCCACGTCGCGCAGCACCGCCGACGGCATGCGCTGCCGCGTAGCCCGGCCGAAGCGCCGGTTCTCCGGATCGGCCGCCAACTCGGCGGGCCCCACCCGGCTCGACTGCCGGTAGGCGGCGCTGGTGACGATCAGCCGGTGCATCTGCTTCTGGCTCCAGCCCCGGTCGCGGAACTCGAGCGCGAGCCAGTCCAGCAGCGGCAGGTGGAGCGGATACTCGCTCTGCACCCCCAGATCCTCGGCCGTGCGCACGAGGCCGGTGCCGAAGAAGTGCTGCCACATCCGGTTCACCTGGACGCGCGCGGTGAGCGGATGGTCGGGGCGGAAGAGCCAGCGGGCGAATCCCAGCCGGTCGGCCGGGGCCCCCTCCGGCAGGGGCGGCAGGACCGCCGGCGCCGCGAACGTCACCGGGTCGCCCTGGGGCACGAGGTAGTCGCCGCGGTCGAGGATTCGCGTCTCGCGCGGGGCCGCGTCGCTCATCACCATCACGCGCGGGATCCGGTCGGCGCGGTACTCGGCCAGCTCGCGCCGCAGCCCCGCCGCCCGCTCCACCGGCGCCGCGCTCCCCACCACCTGCCCGCGCACCTTCTCGTCGAAGTGGCGCCGCAGGCCGGCCTCGATCGCGGCCCGGTCGTCGTCGCCGCGCTCGCCCTCCGGCCGGCGCAGGCGCTCGAGCAGGTCGGCCGGCAGGCCGCTCGACTCCCCCGGCGGACCGGCCGCCAGCAGCCCCGTGCGCCAGCCGGTGAAGGCGGCGGCGATCACCGGCGCCGCCTCGGCGTCGGCGGCGTTGATGCGGGCCTCGAGGTCGGCGATCCGGGCCAGGTTCTCCTCGGTGGGCAACTCGAGGACCGGCGGGGCGACGCGGATCCGGGCGGAGAAGTACTGCGGCGTCCCCGTCTCCGGCACCCGGTTGAAGGTGTCGAGGAGGCCGTAGTAGTCGCGCATCGTGAGCGGGTCGTACTTGTGGTCGTGGCACTGGCAGCAGGCGAAGGTCAGGCCGAGCCAGGTGGTGGCGGTGGTGTCGACCCGGTCGAAGAGGTTGTTGAAGCGCTGCTCCTCCGGGATCGCCCCCCCCTCGCCGTTGAGGATGTGGTTGCGGTTGAAGGCGCTGGCCACGCGCTGCCGCTCGGTGGCGCGCGGGTCGCCCGGCACCTCGGGGAGGAGGTCGCCGGCGATCTGCTCGGTGGAGAAGCGGTCGAAGGGCATGTCGGCGTTGAGCGCCTGCACCACCCAGTCCCGCCAGATCCATTGCCAGGTGTCGCCGTCCTGCTGAAACCCGTTGGAGTCGGCGTAGCGGGCGGCGTCGAGCCAGGGCAGGGCCATCCGCTCGCCGTAGTGCGGTGAGGCGAGAAGACGGTCCACCAGCGTTTCGTATGCATCTGGCCGCGGATCGGCGACGAAGGCATCGACCTCCTCGGG
>CAISKG010000423.1 GCA_903885855.1 uncultured Planctomycetaceae bacterium | reverse complement strand
GGGGGGGCGAGGTCGCCGTCGGGGGCGTCGGCGCGGGCGAAGCCGTCGCACCACACCCGCGCGGCGCCGGCGGCGCGGCCCGCTTCGGCGGTGGCGCGGAAGGCCGGGGTGCGCGTCGTGAAGAACTGGGCGCCGTGGTCGCAGACGGCCTCGCCCACGCGCCGCGTCGCCATCCGGCCCCCCACCCCGCGCGACTTCTCGAGGATCGTCGTCCGCAGGCCGGCGGCGGCCAGCTCGGCGGCCGCCGACAGGCCGGCGATGCCCGCGCCCACGATGACGCAGTCGGCCGGGGCGTGGTCGGCGGCGCTCATCGGCCAACCGGCGCGGGCGCGGGGGCGGGGAAGAGCGCGGCGAGCGGGTCGGCGGTGCAGGGCACGCGGGCGGAGGCGAGGAGCTCGCCGGCGGGGCAGCCCGCCATCGCCCCCACCACGGCGGCGGCGGCGCGCACGCGGTCGAAGACGTGCGCCTTCTCGGGGGGGAACTGCGAGCGGTAGGCGGCGATCGCCTCGAGCTTGCGCTCGAGGTGGCCGGCCACGTCGACGACGAGGGGAAAATGGCCCGGGGGCACGTGGGGCACGGCGGGCGAGAGGAAGTAGGAGAGGAACTGCGGCACGACGTGCACCGGCAGGCCGGCGAAGACGGCGTCCCACTTGCACAGCCGGGCGTAGAACAGCGCCGCCTCGCAGATCGCCACCGCCTGCGCGTGGTCGGGGGAGGCCAGCGGCGTCTTGTCGCCGAGGGCCAGCACGACGCGTGGCCGGTGGCGGCGGAGGACGCGGGCCAGGGCGACGCGCACCGCGAAGTCGTCGAACAGCCGCCGGTTGGGGAAGCCGAGGATCTCGCGGTGCACGGCGCCGAGGAGGCGCGTGGCGCGCTCGGCCTCGCGGAAGCGCTCCGCGGGGCCGCTGGAGCGCGGGGTCGGCTCGCCGTCGGTGAGGTCGACGATCCCGACCCGCGCGCCGCGGGCGGCGAGCACGGAGAGGGTGGCGCCGCAGCCGATCTCGACGTCGTCCGGGTGGGCGCCCACCGCGATCACGTCGAGCGGCTCGGAGCCCGCGTCGCCGACGACGAGCGTGGCGGGGGGCAGCTCGGGGGGGTCGGGGGACGTCGCGGTGGGGTGCGGATCGCTCACGGGGGCCGTCCGGAAGGAGGCGTCGGGCGCGGGGGTCAGGGCTTCGTGGCCGCGATCAGGAACACCGGATTGAGCGACTCGAAGCGGATCCGGTCGAGCTGCTCGATCCCGCGCGCGATGGTGACGAGCCAGTGGGCGGTGTCGCTGGAGCGGGCGCGGAGGAGGGCGTGGACGGCGGCCAGGTTCTCGATGCTGTTGCAGGCCGTGACGAGGCGGCCGCCGGGCTTGAGCCGCTTCCAGGCCTCCTCGCAGAGCATGGCGACGTCGCGGCCGCTGCCGCCGACGTAGACCGCGTCGGGGTCGGGGAGGGAGGCCCAGGCCTCCGGGGCGCGGCCGAGGACGGCGACGAGGTTCGTGACGCCGAAGCGCTCGGCATTGGCGATGATGAGGCGGTGGTCGTCGGGATCCATCTCGATGGCGTGAACCACCCCCTGGCGCGCGATCCGCGCCGCCTCGAGGGCCACCGACCCGCTCCCCGCGCCGACGTCCCACACCACGCTCGATTCGCCGAGGCCCAACTCGGCGAGGGCGAGGCTGCGGACCTCGGCGGGGGTGAGCAGCCCGCGCTTGGGGCGCGATTGGAGGAAGCAGTCGTCGGGGTTGCCGAAGAGGCGCGTGCCGGCCTGGCCCGCGGGCACCGGCGCCCGCGACTGCCGCACGAGGATCATGACGTTGAGGGGCCCGAAGGAGTCGCGGGCGATGTCGGCCAGGCTGCCCTGCGTGACGCGCTCGTCGGGGGAGCCGAGGTTCTCGCAGACGTAGGCCTGGAAGGAATCGATCCCCTCGTCGAGCAGGGCCCGCGCCACGGCCGACGGCGGCCACTCGTCGCTCGTGAAGAGCCCGACGGTGTCGCTGGTGCGCACGCGGTCGATGACGCGCTCGATCGACTGCCCGGAGAGCGTGGCCAGGAAAGCCTCCTCCCAGCCCTCCTTCACGCGGGCGAAGGCCAGCTGCATGCTGCTGACGTGGGGCACGACCTCGAAGCGATCCTTGCCGAGCCGGCCGCAGACGTAGCGCGCGGTGCCGTAGAAGAGCGGATCGCCGGAGGCGAGCACGACGACGCGCTTCCCGGCGTGGCGCTCGATGCGCTCGACGAGGTCGTCGAGGCCCGTGGCTGCCTCGAGCCGCCCGGCGATCGCGGGGGGCACCAGCGCCGTGCAGCCCTCCGGGCCGAGGAGCACCTCCGCCTCCTCGAGGAGGCGGCGGGCCTGCATCGTCATCCCCTCCACGCCGTCGTCGCCGATGCCGACGATGTGGACCCGCGGAGCCCGGCCCGCTTCACGCTCGATCGACACGGGCATCCCTCCGCCGGTAATCGGCACGGCGCGTGGCAGGCCACCGACGACGACCGCGCCGGCGCGTCGCAGGCATGAAAAAACGGTCGGAGCCGGCGGACCGGCCCCGACCGTGGTCGGTCGGCGGATCGCCCGCGGCGTCGGCTCAGGCCTGGAACGAGCTGCCGCAGCCGCAGCTCTTCTTGGCGTTGGGATTGTTGAAGGTGAAGCCCCGCTTGTCGATCCCCTCGTGGAAGTCGAGGGTCGTGCCGTCGAGGAACAGGTCGCTCTTCTTGTCGACCACGATCCCCACGCCGTGCTGCTCGGTGTGGAGGTCGATCTTCGGATCCCAGGCGGTGTCGAAGCCGAGGGAGTACTGGAAGCCGCTGCAGCCGCCGCCGGCGACCCCGACGCGCAGCACCGTGCTGGCATCGTACTTCTGGTCGGCCATGATCTTCTTGACCTCGCTGGCCGCCTTCTCCGTGAGCATGACCGACATGGTGCGTGTCTCCGAAAACGGAATCGTGAACGTGCGGAACCCTGCGTGGCCCGCCGAAGGGATATTTCGGCAGACCCGACTGTCGAAATTATACCGGCGCTCTCCGTGGCGGCAAAGGAAGGATCGGGGCCACCCCGCGTGGCCCGAGCCGCGTGGAGCCCGGGCGTCGGCCGGCTAGCCGGCCAGGGCCCGCAGGCGGGCCGCCCCCTCCGCCACCATTCGCGCGGCGGCGTCGACCTCCGCCTCGGTCGTGAACCGCGAGAGGCCGAAGCGGAGGCTCGCGCGGGCCTGATCCTCGTCGAGCCCCAGCGCGACGAGGACGTGGCTCGGGCGCGGCTGCTCGGAGGAACAGGCACTCCCTGAACTCACCGCCAGATCGGCCCCGTCGAGCGTGGCCAGGAGGGTCTGCCCGTCGACTCCCGGCACGTGGACGTTGAGATTGTTGACCAGGCGCCGCGGCGTGCCGTCGGGGAGACGGGCGTCGAGGGCGGGGCCGGAAAGGACGAGCCCCCCGATGCCGGCGGCGAGCGCCTGCCAGAGCCGGTCGCGCAGGGCGCGGAGGCGCGGCATCTCCGCGGCCAGGCCCGCCGCGGCCAGCTCGGCGGCCGCCGCCATCCCCACGATCCCCGGCACGTCGTGGGTGCCGGCGCGCAGCCCGCGCTCCTGCCCCCCGCCGTACTGCAGCGCCTCGAGGCGCACCGGCCGGCTGCCGCGCCGCACCACCAGCGCCCCCGCCCCCTTGGGCCCGTGGAACTTGTGCGCCGAGAAGCTCGCCAGATCGCAGCCCAGCGCCGCGACGTCCACCGGCATCCTTCCCAGGGCCTGCGTGAGATCGAGATGGAGCAGCGCCCCGGCGGCACGGGCCGCGTCGGCGATCGCCGGCGCGTCCTGCACGACGCCGATCTCGTTGTGGGCCGCCAGCACCGACACGATCCCCGGCGCGCGGCCCGCCGCGTCGGGGCGCAGGGCCTCCGCGAGCACCGCGGCGTCGAGGGCGCCGGCCCGGGAGGGGTCGTCGCGCGACACGACCGGCAGTTCGAGCACCTCGTGGCCGAGCCGGGCGAGGTGCCGGCAGGTGTCGAGCACGGCGGGATGCTCCGTGGCGAGCGTCACCACGCGCCGCGCGGCCCCGCCCCCCGCCCCGCCCCGCTGCCAGGCCGCCGCCCCCTGGAGGGCCAGATTGATCGACTCGGTGGCGCCGGAGGTGAAGACCACCTCGCGCGGCTGGGCGCCCACCGCCGCCGCGAAGCGCTCGCGCGACGCCTCCACCGCCGCGCGGGCCTCGCGGCCGAGCGCGTGGGTGGCGCTGCCGGCGTTGCCGTAGCGCTCGCCGAGCCAGGGGAGCATCGCCTCGAGGACGCGCGGGTCGAGCCGCGTGGTGGCGTGGTTGTCGAGGTAGATCGGCATCGGCCGCCCTCCCCGCTCAGGCGAGCGCGCCGGCCCGCAGCGCGTCGAGGGTGATCTGCGACCAGGTCTCGAAGCGCTCGCGGTCGGCGAGGAGCTCCTCGAGCGTGGCGAAGGCGCCGTCGAGCAGCTCGGCCTCGCGCGGCGCGACGTCGGGCCGCTCGAGCTCCAGCAGGTGCACCACGCCGAGGTGGACGCTCCCCACGGGCGTGGCGTCGTCGTTGATCAGGCCCACGCAGCGCTCGGCCCACGGCCCGCCGATCGCCACCTCCTCGGCGAGTTCCCGGCGCATGCCGGCCTCGTAGGAGGCGTCGTCGCCATGGGCGCCGTCGAGGGTGGAGATGTGGCCGCCGATGCCCAGCGACCGCTTGGCGCGGAGCCGCGCCTCGCCCCCGCCGCCGCCGCGCGTGTAGGCGAAGTAGCGCCGGGCGCCGTCGGGGCCGCACCAGGCGAGGAGGCAATAGGGGATGAGCTGCTTGAAGGAGGGATCCTCCTCCACCGCCGCGCGCGGCCGCCAGGAGGTGTGGCGCGGGTCGAGGAGCCGGGGCAGGTGGGCGACGGCGGCGGCGCTGAATCCCTGGAACACCCCCACCCCCTCGAACACCGCCCGGGGGATGACGAGCACCTCCTCCTCGCCGACCTCTTTCATCGCGCCCTCCGCCGCTGCGACCGAATCCTCCGCATCACCGCCCTCGCGCGGATGCCGGACGACCGGGTTATAGCCGATCGGGCCCCGGGCGGGGCGGGCGCGGGCGTCACCCCCGCGCGGCGATCTCGGCCCGGGCGGCGGCCAATTCGGCCTCGAGGCGACGGTAGGCGCCGGAGACGACCGCCGCGTCGTCCTCGGCGCGGCGGTGGAGCAGCGAGCGGCGCGCCTCCACCTCCTCCGTGGAGGGCTCGGCGGGGCCCGCCTCGCGCAACAGCGCCACGAACTCGCCCGTGGGGAGCGTCGTCACCGACTCGGTCCCCAGGTCCACCAGCCCCACCACGCGGAGATCGTAGAGGAGCGCCTCGAACGAGGCGGGCGTGAAGCGCCAGCGGTGCCCGCGGAAGGCCGCGGGGGCCGCCGCGGCGAGCGCCTCGCGGAGCCGCGCGACCGCCGGGCGGGGATCGAGGCAGCGCAGCCGCTGCGGATCGTCGCAGGCCGAGGGCCAGAGGATCGCCTGCCCGCCGTCGCGGTCGAGGCGCGCCTTGCAGGCCTGCTGGCGGAACGCCCCCCACACGTCGTCGCCGCCGCGCTCCCAGGCCTCGACCACGCCGGCCAGCGTGGCCGCGGGCTGGAAGCGGTCGAGGCAGAAGCGCTTGTCGGGGATCACCATCGCCAGCACGCCGCCCGGCGCGAGCAAGGCCCGGCAGTCGCGGAGGAAACGCACCGGGTCGGGGAGGTGCTCGAAGTTGTGGGAGCTGACGATCCAGTCGAAGGCCCCCGCGATGCCCGCCCCGCGCAGCAGATCCAGCAGCCGCGACGCGTCGCCGACGACGTCCACCGTCTCGATCACCGCCAGCGCCGCCTCGTCGTCGCCCCCCTCCCGCGCCATCGCCACGAGCTCGTCGCGGTCGTGGCAGTCGACGACGAGCGTGTCGTGCCCGGCGGCCTTGGGGGCGATCGGCCGGCGGTAGGGGCCGATCTCGATGCCACGCGTCCCCGGGCGGAGCACGTGGCCGAGCGCGGCGAGGCGCGGGTCGGCCGGTCGGAGCGGGGCGGGATCTGCCATGACTTTTCCCCGGCGGAGCGGGGCGGGATGGTAGCCCGACGGCGCCCCTGGGAAAAGGCTGGATTCAGCCGGCGGAGGCGTCGAGCAGCATGCAGTCGCCGTAGCTCAGGAAGCGGTAGCGCTCGCGGATGGCCTCGTCGTAGGCGCGGCGTACGAGGCCGCGGCCGGCGAACGTCCCCACGAGCACCGCCAGCGTGGTGCGCGGGAGGTGGAAGTTCGTCAGCATGCAGTCGACCGCGCGGAAGACGTGGCCGGGGCGGATGAAGAGCGACGTCGGCCCGGCGTGGGGCGCGAGGCGCCCGCCGAGGCCGGCGGTCTCGAGGGTGCGCACGGCGGTCGTGCCCACCGCCACCACGCGCCCCCCGCGCGCCCGCGCGGCCTCCACCGCGCGCAGCGTGTCGGCGGGGCAGTCGCACCATTCGCTGTGCATGGGATGGTCGGCGATGCGCTCCGCCGCGATGGGGCGGAAGGTGTCGACGCCGACGTGCAGCGTGACCGCCGCCCGCTCCACGCCGCGCGCGGCCAGCGCCGCCAGCAGCGCCGGCGTGAAGTGCAGCCCGGCGGTGGGGGCGGCGGCCGACCCCGGGGTGCGCGCGAAGACGGTCTGGTAGCGATCGACGTCGGCGGCCCGCGCGGTGCCGCCGCGGATGTAGCCCGGCAGCGGCACGCGCCCCACCTCCGCGAGGAGCACCTCGGCGGGAGCCTCGCGATCGGGGCGCATCAGCCATGCCCCCCCGCCCGCACGGCCGGCGACGGCGAGGCGCAGGCCGTCCCTCCCCTCCGCATCGACGACGACGATCGTCTCGCCGACGGCCACCCGCCCGCGCGTCTGCGCGAGCAGCCGCCACGATCCGTCCGCCTCGGTCCCCAGCCACAGCCCCTCCCAGCGGCCCCCGGTGCGCTCGCGCCGGCCGAGGAGCCGCGCCGGCACGACCTTCGTCTCGTTGACGACCAGCAGGTCGCCGGGGCGGAGGATCTCCGGGAGGTCGCGGACGTGCCGGTGGGAGAGCCCTCCGTCGCGGCGCGTGACGACGAGCATCCGCGCCGCGCTGCGGTCGGCGAGCGGCTCCTGGGCGACCAGCTCGTCGGGGAGGGCGTAGTCCCAGGCGTCGGTGCGCTCGGCGCCGTCCGCCGCGGCGGATTCCCGCGTCCGCTCCGATTCGTCGCCGGGCCGTGCGTCGCTCATCGCCCAATCGTAGCCCGCCGCGGCGGCGCCGCGCATGCTACAACGCTCCCCTGCCCCGCCCCGCCCCTGCCCCGCCCCGCCGCCGTCGCATGTCCCGCACCGTCCACACCAGCGTCATGCCCGCCGAGGCGCTCTCCTTCCTCGCCCTGCGGCCCGGCGACCGCGTCGTCGACGGCACGCTCGGCGGCGGCGGCCACACGCGTCTCCTCGCCGAGGCGGTCGGCCCCACGGGGCTCGTGATCGGCATCGACCGCGATCCCGGCGCGATCGAGCGGGGGGCCTCCGCCTTCGCCGGACTGCCGGTCCGTCTCGCCCAAGCCAACTACCGCGACATCCCCGAGGTGCTCGACGCCCTGGCGATCGACCGCGTCGACGCCGTGCTCCTCGACGTCGGCCTGTCGAGCGACCAGCTGGCCGACGACACGCGCGGCTTCTCCTTCGATTCCGAGGGCCCGCTCGACCTGCGCTTCGATCCCACCGAGGGGGAGCCCGCCTGGCGGCTCGTGAACCGGCTGCGTCCGGAGACGCTCGCCGACCTGCTCTACGAATACGGCGAGGAGCGCCACTCGCGGCGCATCGCCCGCCGCGTGGCCGCGGCGCGCGAGCGGGAGCCGATCCGCACCGCCCGGCAGTTCGCGGCCATCGTCACCGCGGCGGTGCCGCGGCAGTATCCCCCGCCGCGCATCCACCCCGCCACGCGCTCCTTCCAGGCGCTGCGGATCGCCGTCAACGAGGAGCTCAAGAGCCTCCGCATCGCGCTGGAGCGGGTGCCCGGCCGGCTGGCGGAGGGGGGGCGGATGGTGGTCATCGCCTTCCATTCGCTCGAGGACCGACTGGTGAAGCAGGCCTTCCGCAACGCGCAGGTGTGGGAGTGCCTGACGCGCTCGCCGGTGGAGGCGTCGGAGGCGGAGGTGGCGGGCAATCCCCGGGCCCGCTCGGCGCGGCTCCGCGCCGCGCGGCGCCTCCCCGATCCCCCCGCCGCCTGACACCGGCCGCCGCGGCCCCGCGCCGGCCTTTTCCCCACGGGTTTTCCCCTTCCGCGAACGGCCCGCCCCCGCCAGAATCCCCGCCCCTGACGGGTCGGAGATCCCCCTGCCGCGGAGCCTTCGCATGACCTCCCCCGAAGCCGACGACGCCTACGAAGACGATCTCGACGCCCGTCTGGCGAGCGTCCTGGAGGAGAAGGGGATCACCCTGCCGCCGGCGCTCGAGGCCCACGCCCGGCCGGCGCGCGCGGCGAGCGCCGCCGCAGGTGCCGCCGCTCCCGCTCCCCCGCCGGCCACCGCTCCGGCGCCGGCCGGGGCCGACGCCGCTCCCCGTCCCGCGGCCCGCCGCGGCGGGCGCCGGGAGAAGACGATGCTCCTGGGGCTGCTCGGCACGCTCGCCGGGGCCTTCGCGGGGGTGCTGTCGATGAAGCTCTTCGTGCCGCGTCCCCCGGTCGGCACCGGGCCCGACGTGCACGTCGCCACCGCGGCGGCGGAGCCTCTCGCCATCGTCGATCCGCCGGCGCTCACCGCCCCCCCGCAGGCGCCGTCGTCGAAGCCCGACCCGTTCCTCGCGCTCGGCCTGCCGCCGGCGCCCGACGCGGGGCTCGACCCCGCCGCACCGCCGCCAGCGGCCGCCGGGAGCCGATTCGCCGCGCTCGACGATCCGCTCCCGCCGCCGGGCGAGCCCCCCCT
>CAISKG010000422.1 GCA_903885855.1 uncultured Planctomycetaceae bacterium | reverse complement strand
CGCCGCGGCGAGCGCCGCGGGCTCCCCCACCCCCGCCCCGAGCCAGCGGCCGAGCGCCCACGCGGCCGCGCCGCGCACCGCAGCCGCGTCGTCGTCGAGCGCCGCGGCCAGCGCCGCGGCGGCGGCGGGATCGGGATGGTTGCCAAGCGCCATGGCGGCGGAGCGCGCGAGCCCCGCGCGCTTGGCGCGGAGGATCGCCGAGCCGCGGTAGCGGGCCCGGAAGCCGGCCTCGTCGAGCGCGAGAATTTCGACGAGCGCCGTCGCCGCCGCGTCGCCGCGTGGCAGGAGGGCCGGCTCGGCCGTGCCGGGGGCGCGGCGGTTCCAGGGGCAGACCTCCTGGCAGACGTCGCAGCCGAAGATCCACTCCCCCAGGTCGGCGCGGAGGGGGCCTGCCACCGCCCCGCGCTGCTCGATGGTGAGCGCGGAGATGCAGCGGCCGGCGTCGAGGACGTGGGGGGCGGGGAAGGCCTGCGTCGGGCAGGCGTCGAGGCAGGCGGTGCAGGTGCCGCAGTGGTCGACGCGGATCGGCTCCGACGCCGGCAGCTCGAGATCGGTGAGGAGCCCCGCGAGGAGGAAGCAGCTCCCGGCGGCCGGGTCGATGAGCATGCAGTTCTTCCCGAACCACCCCAGCCCCGCGAGCCAGCCGAACTCGCGCTCCGAGAAGGGGGCGGAATCGACCACGCCGCGCGTCCGGCAGCCCGGCAGGCGCGCCTCGAGCCACGCCCCCAGCCGGTTGACGCGGCGGCGGAGGAGCGGGTGGTAGTCGTCGCCGCGCGCGTAGGCGGCGACGCGGCCGTGGCCCGGCGCGGCGGCGGCCGCCTCCACCGGCGCGTGGTCGGTGGCGAGCATGACGACGGTGCGCACCCCCGGCAGCATCCCCTCCGGGTTGCGGCGGAGGGCTTCGTGGCCCACCAGCCAGTCGGTCATCGGTCCCCCCAGGCCGCGCTCGAGCCAGGCGCGGAAGGCGGCGTGAACCGCCGGGTCGCGCGCCGCCACCGCGGCGACCCCCATCCGGGAAAACCCGATCGCCAGGGCCTCGCGGCGCAGCTCCTCGACGATGCCGTCGGGGAGCGGCGCGGGGAGCGCGGCGGGGGATGGGGGCGGGAGGGGCATCGCCACGGTCGAAGGGGGGCTCTGGGAAAGGCGTCGGGGGAAGGGGCGGCGCGGCGCGGGCGAGGCGCCCCTCCGACCGGCGAACTGCTCTGGACCGGACCGGATCATTCGCTATTGTCCCGCCTTCCCGGCCCCTTTCAAAAGCCCCGCCTTCCCGCGGAGACGCCGTCGTGACCCGACCGACATCCCCTCGACGAGCGCCGAGACGGCGCGCCACGGGTGCGATTCCCACGGGGCACGGAGCCCGGGCGATGGCGTGTGCGGCCTGCGTCGCGCTGGCTGCGACCGGCTGCCAGACGCCGCAGCAGACGGCCGCCTATCCGGCCGCCGCCTATCCCACCCACCCCTCGGCCTATCCGGCGCCGACCATGCCGGCCCCCGCCAGCGGCATGGTGGCGGTGCAGCCCTCCCCCTTCGGGACCTACGCCGCGGCCCCCCCCGCCGCCGCCCCGGCGACGTCGATCGCCGCGCCATCGCTCCCCGCGGCCCCCGCCGGCTCGAACAACTGGACCTGGGCCGCCAGCGGCCAGTCGACCGCGCCCCCCACGATCCAGCAGTACGGCAACCAGCTGCAGAACCAGACCCAGCAATACGCCAACCAGCTCCAGCAGCAGCCGCAACAACTGGCGAACCAGGCGCAGCAGTACGTCAACCAGCAGGGCCAGCAGCTCAACAACCAGCTGCAGGGCGCCGCCAACCAATACAGCCAGCAGTTCAACAACCAGCTCAACCAGCTCAACGCCCAGACGCAGGCCACGCTCCAGCAGCAGCAGCAGGCCCTCGCCGGCCAGATGCAGCAGGCCACCAACCAGCTCCAGCAGGGGCTGCCGGCCGGGGCGCAGCAGCAGACGGCCAACGGCAGCTGGTGGCCCTTCACCTCGCCGCAGGCGCTCCCGCCGGCGCGGGCCACGCCGGCCATGCCGGCCAAGTACTGACAGCCAAGTACTGACAGCCAAGTACTGACGGCCACGGACTGCCGGCCAGCGACTGACAGCTGCCCCGCGCCTGTGGCGCACGGCGCCCGTGCTGGCGTCACTCCGTGGCGGCGGCCGCGGCGGCGATCCCGCGGAGGATGCAGTCCTTCACGGCGACGGCGTCGCAGGCGGTGACGAGCTCCACGTTCACGAGCCCGCGCCGCACCTGCCGCCGATCGACGACGAGCATCCCGGCGGTCAGCTCCCCGGCGGTCTCGACGTCGGCGCACACGCTCGAGCGCTCGAAGAGCTCGGGGTTGGTCGCGGCCACCAGCGCCACCGCCTCCGGCAACCGCACCGCCTCGTGCCCCAGCCACTGCCGCTGGGCGCGGAGGGCGTGGGGGAGGAGATGACGGAAGAGCCGGCCGGCGCGCGAGAAGGGATCGGGGAGCTGGTCGATGACGTCGAAGCCCAGCGCCACCCGCGCCGCGGTGTCCACGGCGACGACCGTCTTGCCCAGCGGCTCGCGGACGACGTGCCGCGCGGCGGCAGGGTCGGCGTGGAAGTTGAAATCGGACACCGGCGTGACGGTGCCGTGGCCGTGGGCGCAGCCGCCGCAGATCACGACCCCGCCCACGATCTCCGCGAGCGACGGATCGCGCCGCAGGGCGCGGGAGAGGTTCGTGAGCGGGCCCAGCGCCAGGATCGTCACGTCGCGGGGATGAGCGCGGAGCGTCTCGGCGATCACCTTCTCCGAGGCATGCTCGCCGTGGAGCGCGACGCGCGGCAGATCGAGCCGCCGAGGCCGTCGGGGCCGTGCAGCTGGCTGCGTGCCTCCGCCGGCCCCACGTCGGTCGGCGCCGTCCCCAGCCGGGGGATGCGCGGCGGATCGAGGAGCGTCACGAGGGCCTGGACGTTGGCGGTGGCCTGCGCCGGCGGCACGCTCCCGCCGGTGGCGGTGACGGCGAGCACCTCGAGGCGCGGATCGAACAGCGCGATCGCCAGCGCCACGGCGTCGTCGATGCCCGGGTCGACGTCGAGGATCAACTTGCGGGCCACGGGGATGCCCCGGACGGGAACGAATGGATGCGGTGGTGTAGGCTGACCCGGAGGCCCGCGCGCCGGTCCAATCCTAACGCGGCGGCCCCCCCGCGGCAGCAGCGCCCCGACGGAGCCCCTTCCCCCGATGCCCCCCCCGCCCGACACCTCCGCGGCGCTCGAGCAGGCCGCGGCGCTCGCCCGCGGGGAGCACCCTTCCGCCGAGGCCGTGGAAGCCCTCGTGGCGGGTGTCCTCGACGGCACGGTGCCCCTCGACGACTTCGGCGCCTGGCTCGTGGCCCTGGCCGACGCCGGGGAGACGACGGCCGAGATCGCGGGCGTGGCCGCGGCGCTCAAGGGGCGGATGGTGCGCGTGCCGCGCCCGGCCGGGCCCGTCGCCGACACCTGCGGCACCGGGGGCGACGGCTCCGGCTCCTTCAATATCTCCACCGCCGCGGGGATCGTCGCCGCCGGCGCCGGCCTGACCGTGGCGAAGCATGGCAACCGCGCCGTCTCCAGCCGCACCGGCTCGGCCGACGTCCTCGAACGGCTCGGCGTGCGCGTCGACGGCCCGGCGGAGGTCGCCGCGGGCTGCCTGGAGACGGCGGGGCTGTGCTTCTGCCTCGCCCCCACCCACCATCCCGCCATGCGGCGCGTGGGCCCGCTGCGCCGCGCGCTCGGCCGGCCCACCGTCTTCAACCTCGTCGGCCCGCTGTGCAACCCCGCCGGCGCCGACGTGCAGGTGATCGGCGTGGGGCGCGGGGCGGTGCGCCGGGCGATGGCCGAGGCGGCGATCCGAGGGGGCGCGCGGCGCGTGGTCGTGGTCTCCGCGCCGCTCGACTCAGCCGGCACGCGCCACCTCGACGAGGTGGGGATCTGCGGCCCCACCGACGTCATCGACGTCGACGCTTCGGGCGCGCGGCCGGCGCGCTGGACGCCGGAGGATTTCGGCCTCGCCCCCCATCCACCCGCGGCCCTCGCGCTCCTCGAGGCCGCCGGCCCCGAGGAGAGCGCCGCGGCGATCCGCGCCGTGCTCGACGGGGAGCGCGGCGCGCGCCGCGACGTGGTGGTCGTCAACGCCGCGGCGGTGCTGTGGGCGGCGGGCCTCG
>CAISKG010000421.1 GCA_903885855.1 uncultured Planctomycetaceae bacterium | reverse complement strand
CGCCGACCTGCAGCGGGCCGGTGACATCCCCGAGGGACGGTTCGCCCTGTCGCTGTTCGTCGATCGGGACGCGGGACGGGCGACGCTCGTGCGGTCGGCCGACGGGACGATCCTCGCCGACCTCACCGTCGAGCCGACGACGGGGCGGGCCGTCAGGGCGCTGGCCATCGAGGCCGTCGCGGGGACCGTGGTCATCAACGCCCTGCGCGTCGCGCCCTGGCGCGGGGGGGAGCCCGGCGTGGACACGCAAGACGCCGGAACGGTGACGCTCCGCGGGGGCCAGTCGCGCGCGGGCAAGGTCACGGGGCTCGCCGACGGCCTGCTCGCGATCGACGCCGCGCCGGAGGGCGCCGGCGGCGACCCGGGGCCGATCCGGCTGGAGTCGGTCGAATCGATCGAGTTCCCGCTCCGGGCGCCGCCTGCCGGGGCGGATTCCGCGACGCTGCGGGTCACCGACCGGGCCGGCAACCGCCTCGCCGGCAGCCTGTCACGCGTCGCGGAGGGGGCCGTGTGGATCCGGCATCCCGCCATCGACGGTGAATTGCGCCTGCCGCTGGACCACCTCGCATCGCTCGCACGCGCGGAGGGCGGCGGCGGCGCGGCCGCGCCGCCGGCCGGCCGCCCCGGTCGGATGACGATCGACGGCGTCACCATGACCGGCTGCCTCGAAGCATCCGGCGCCGGCGACACCGTGGAGCGGGTCGGCTGGCGACCGTCGGGGAGCCTTCTGGCCAGCCCCATGCCTCTCGGGGCCGCGGCCGTGCCGGCCCGGATCGTGTACGAGCCGGGGCCCCAGGATGCCGAGCCGATGGAGTCGATCGGCTGGCTCGGCATCGAGGTCGACCCCCTCGACGGCGCGCTCGTGACGGGCCTCTCCCCGGACTCGCCCGCGCTGGGGGGCGTGCGCCCCGGGATGCGGATCCGGGGGATCGCCCCGATCCTGGGCAAGCCCTTCGTCGACACCGCGGAATCGTCGGCCGACGAGATCGCGATGCTCCTCGAGGGCCCCGTCCCGTCGATCGTGCGCCTCCGCCTCGACGGTCCGGAAGGCGAGCCTGCGGAGGGGCCGCAACGCGAGCAGTCGTTCCCGCGGGTACCCCGTCCGGAGGGCTTGCCGCCGCGTTCGCTCGCGGATATCAGGGCCCTTCACGAGCGGCTCATCGCGGGCGGTCCCGCGGCCCCGCCCGACCCCGACGCCGCGGATTCGCGCGTCATCCTCGTGACCGGCGAAGCGGTGCCCGGCAGGGTCGATGCGATTGATGACAAGGGACTGTCGATCGTCGTGGAAGGGACCGGGGCCGTGACGATTCCCGCCGCCGCGGTGCAGGCCGTGGAATTGGTGCCGTCGTCGGGGCGAAGGATCTCGGCCGAGAAGTTCCGCAGCCTCGTCACCTTGCCGCGTTCGCAGCGATCCGCCCCCCCCACCCATCTGGTGCGCTCGCCGCGCGGCGACTACCTGCGCGGCCGGCTCGTCTCGCTCGATCGCCAAAGCCTGCGCATCGCCGTCGACTCGCAGCCGCGCGGCAAGCCGACCGTGATCCCGAGGTCGGAGGTCGCGCGCGTCATCTGGCTGCATCCGGAGCTGCTCGCCGACGACTGGCGGCCCCCCTCCGAGGAACCGGCGGACGGCTTGGCGGTGGAGGGGATCTGGCGCGACGGGGCGCGGCGGCGTTTGACGGCGACGGCCATCGAAGGCGGCATGCTCGTCGGCACCCATCCCCTCCTCGGACCGTCGCGCATCGATCTGGGCACGGTGAGGCGGCTGGTCATCGGCGGCGGGCTCGACGACGCGCCCCTCGCGCGGCCCTACGCGCAGTGGATGCTGCGTCCGGCGAGCGATCCGCGCCGCGAGCCCCCGCGCTGACGCCGGCCGTGGCGCCGCGGCGCCTCAGCGGCGTCCCAGCGGTCGGTCGTCGGGGATCTCGACGTCGACGATCAGCCAGCGGTCGCCGTCGCGGCGCAGCTGCACGTCGAACGCCACGACACCGCTCCATGGCGTCGCGCCGCGCAGCGTGCCGCGCGTCCGCACCAGGAACTCGGCCCGGGCCCTGAGCGCCGGGCTGCGGTCGGGCACGTCGACCTCCATGGTCGTGATCCGCACCTCCTCCGCCGTGAACTGCCCGAGGATCTCCGCGGCGGCGTCGCGCTCCGTGCCGGCCTCGGGCGCGAAGGCCGCGAGG
>CAISKG010000420.1 GCA_903885855.1 uncultured Planctomycetaceae bacterium | reverse complement strand
GCACTGGAAGACGATCGTGGCGGCGGCGGAGCGTCGATCGGCCTCGGAGGCCGGGGGACTCTTCGATTCGGGCATGGGTACTCCCCTCGGTGCCACCGGGGCGGGCGCCTCGGCTGCCGACACAAGAGTTTACCGGCCCGTGGAAAAAGTCATCGCGACGCGTTTCCCACGTCGGCCACCCCGGATAAAGCCGAGGTTTTTCGGGGGTGCCCGCGGGCGCGGGATCGTCGGCGCCGGCGGTCGCGGCGCGGTACCGCAGGGGCCGCCCCGGGCGCCTTGACGCCCGCGGACGCGCCTCGGACACTGCCCCGGGCGGGCGTGGGGCCCCGGCGGCGCCGGGAAGTGCCGCAGCGCGGGAGAGAGCATGGCGATCCAGGTACTGTGCGGCAGTTGCAAGGCGACCTTCTCGGTCAGCGACCGGTTCGCCGGCCAGACCGGGCCCTGCCCGAAGTGCAAGGCCCCGATCAAGATCCCCGACGCGCCCGTCAAGGGCGTGGTGGTCCACGAGCCGGAGGCTCCGAGCACCACGTCCGCGGCCTCCGGCCGCGCCCCCACCGCTCCGCTCAAGCGGCAGGACCGCCCCATCAGCCCCCTGCAGTGGACGCTCGTCGCCGTGGGCGCGGTGCTGGCGCTGGTGGCCGCCGTGATCGCGCGGATCCAGTGGCAGGCCGCGCCGCCGCCCGGCTTCCTCCTCGGCGCGGGGGCACCGCTGGCCATCGCCACGGCGTGGCTCGGCTACGTGGTGGTGCGCGACCGCGAGCTGGCCCCCTACACGGGCCGATCGCTCGCCGTGCGGGTGCTCATCTGCGCGGCGGTGTACCTCGCGCTGTGGGTCACGCGGGCCTTCCTCCCCGAGCAGGTCGAGATGTGGCAGTGGATCTACTACGGCCCCGTGTTCTTCGCCGTGGGTGCCTTCGCCGCCTTCGCCTGCTTCGATTTCGAGCCCGGCACGGCGGTGGCACACTTCTCCCTGTTCCTGCTGGTGTCGGCGACGCTGCGCTGGATCGCCGGCATCCCCAATCTCTGACCGGGAGGCGGCGCCGCCACGATGGCCTATCACGCGCTGCCTGAATTGCTCGCCCTCGAGCGCCCGGCCGAGGGCATCCGCATCCCGCCCGGCGAGACGGTGCCGGTCACGCCGCGCGTCCGGGCCCTGGTGGACACCCCGCCGCTGCGGCGGCTGACGCGGATCTCGCAGCTGGGGCTGGTGGCGCTGGTCTACCCCGGGGCCACGCACTCGCGTTTCGAGCACTCGCTCGGGGTCTACCGGCTGGCGCTCGAGTTCCTCGCCCGCCTGCGCCGCGATCCCGTCTTCGACGCCACGGTGGGGGAGGACGACGCCGCCGCGTTCATCGTCGCCGCGCTCGTCCACGACGTGGGCCACTGGGCCTACTGCCACCCCCTGGAGGACATCGGGCTGGCCGGGCTGCCCCGTCACGAGTCCCTCGTGGCCGGGATCCTCGGCGAAGGCCCGACCGCCGACGTCCTGCGGCGCGACTGGGGCCTCGATCCGCGCCGCGTCGCCGACCTCGTCGCCGGCACCGGCCGCGACCCCGCCGCCATCCTCCTCCAATCGCTCCTCTCCGGGCCGGTGGACGTCGACAAGATGGACTACCTGGCCCGCGACAGCCTCCACGCCGGCGTTCCCTACGGCCGGCACTTCGACCGCGAGCGCCTCCTGGCCTCGCTGTGCATCGACGCCGCGGGCACCCGGCTGGCGATCACCGACAAGGGGCGCACGGCGGCGGAGCTGATGGTCTTCGCCCGCTACGTGATGTTCAGCGAGGTCTACTGGCACCACGCCGTGCGCGCCGCCACGGCGATGCTGCAGCGCGCCGTGTGGCTCGTCGCGGGGCGCTTCGCCCCGGCCGACATGCTGCGGCTCGACGACGCCGGCTTCGCGGCCCGGCTGCTGGAGGCTGCGGAGGGGACGGCCGCGGCGCCCCTGGCGGCGGGGCTGTTCGGTCCCACCCGCGTCCTCCTCAAGCGGATCGCCGCGTTCGACGCGGTGCACGACCCCGCCCTCCACCGCGCGCTGGCCGGCCGGGCCTACGCCGACACGGTGCGCATCGCCGGCCGGCTCGCGGCGCGCCTGTCAGGCCGCCTCGGCATCGACGTCGATCCCGCCACGCTCCTCATCGACGCGCCGCCGGTGGAGCGCGAGGTGGAATTCCGACTCGACGTCCGCGAGGGACGCCCGTTCCCCGAGGGGGCGGGCTATCAATGGCGCTCCCTGGGAGACCTCTCGCCGGTGGTGCGGGCCCTGGCGAAGGAGCAGTTCGACGACCTGGTGAAGCGCGTGCGCGTCTTCGCCCCGGCGGAGGTGGCCCGCGCCGTGCGCGGCCTCGAAGGGGGCCTCGCCCCGGAACTGCACGCCGCGATCGCCGACGGCTGACCGCCGGCCGCGGGTCACTCCAGCGACACGAGCGTCCAGGTGCGTTCGCCGCCCGGCCCCTCGACGCGCACCTCGGCGCGGCCCGAGGTCAGGCCTTCCGCCGCTGTCGTGCACTCCGGGCCCCGGGCCACGCGCCATGTGACGGTGCCGGTCTGCCGGTCGAGACGCCCCGCCACCGGCTGGACCGAGTCGGCCAGGGCGTCGAAGTAGTTGCCACGCACCCGACCGTCGCGGTGCAGCGCCAGCTCCAGGAACACGTGCGGCACCGCCTCCGCGGAGCCGCCGGGCGGCAGCGCCGCGAACGTGCCCAGCGGCAGCCAGGGGCCTGGCGGGCGTCGTCGAGGGCGGGCTGCGCCTCGGCCGCCGGGCGGCCGGTCGGCGCCGAGCCCTCGGCCGGACCACCGTCGCGCAAGAGCACGCTCACCGTCCCGTCGGCGGCGACCGCCGGTGCCGCGTCGGCGGCCGGGGTGTCGTCCGGAAAGAGGAGCGGCACCGGCTCCGCGCCGCTCGCGGCGAGCACCGATCCGGCCGCGCGGGCCTCCCGCGCCGGCGCGGCAGCGCCCTCCGCGGCGGTGGGCTCGCCGTCGCCCACCGCGAGGCGGATCATCGGCGCGTCGTCCTCGGGGGCCCAGGCCGCCGGATGCGCGCGGCGCCAGTCCGCGGAGAACGGCACGACCCCCGCCCAGGCGAGGTCGGCGGCGCGCATCACGCCCGGCGCCGGCGGCGCGGCGGTCGTCTGCGGCCGCTCGGCGGCCGGGGTGGGGCCGCGGCGGTCCCCGGCGGCCGGCTTGCCGGTGTCGCGTTTGGTGCCGGCGGCACCCGAGATCGGAAGAGCACACGTCTGAACTCCAGTCACATTCAGAAATCTCGTATGCCGTCT
>CAISKG010000419.1 GCA_903885855.1 uncultured Planctomycetaceae bacterium | reverse complement strand
GGGCAGGCGATCGTCTCGGCGTGGAAGCGCCGGTCGGCGGGGTCGGCGTACTCCCGCGCGCAGGCCGCGCAGGGGGCGAAGTCGTGCATCGCGGTGCGCGGGCGGTCCCAGGGAAGGCTCTCGACGAGCGTGAAGCGCGGGCCGCAGTCGGCGCAGGTGGCGAAGGGATGGCCGTGGCGGCGCTCGGCCGGGTCGTGCACCTCGGCCAGGCAGGCCGGACAGGTGGCCATGTCGGCCGGGATGCCGCTGGGGGCCCCGCCGCAGCGATGGCTGTCGAGGATCGCGAAGGGCTCCCCCGCCCCGTCGCCGGCGCCGCCATGCCCTGGGGCGACGGCCTCGACCTCGACCCCCTCCACGCGCGCGCTCGGCGGCCCCGTCTCCACGCTGCGGCGGAACTCGGCCAGCGCCGCCGCGGGCCCCGCCACCTCGATCGAGACTCCCGCGGCGTCGTTCTCCACCCAGCCGGCGAGCCCCAAACGCGTGGCCTCGCGCCACGCGAAGGGGCGGAAACCCACCCCCTGCACCACGCCGCGCACCCGGATCCGCAGCCGCGGCACGGGCCCCGGGACGCCGCCGGTCATGGCCGCACCGGTCCGGCGGTGACGGCTTTTCCGATCCCGCCGCCGGGCCGCGGCCGACTCAATCGCCGACTCCGGCGCGGCCGATGCCCGAAACGTCGTCGCGGCGGGGGCTCGCCGCGACGCGTGCCCCCTCCCCGGGACCGACCTCCCCGTATCGTCGCCATGCTCAGCTCCCCGGCTTCCGCCCCCACCTCCGCCGCGCCGTCGCGCCGCACGCTCCGGCGGCTCGCGGTGGCCGCCCTCCTCCTCGCCCCGCTCGCGGCCCGGCCGGCCCCCGCCGCCGACTTCGATCCGCGTGTGATCACCTTCGGCGACGCGCGGCAGGAGATCAAGAGCACGCCGGTGACGCAGCGCCCCAACCGGCCGCTGCACGTTTACGGCAACACCGTCCGGCGCCGCGCCGACCGCGCCGTGCGGCCGGCGACGTCGGCCCGGCGGTAGTCGGCCGTCGGGGCTGGCAGGCCGGCGGCCGATGTGGCCGTCAGGGGCGCGGCGCCGCGGCGTCACCCGCGCCGATGCACACGAGCCGCTCCTGCCGCCGGTCGCCCACGGTCACCGCCACGCGCAGCAGGATCCGGCCGCCGCAGATCACCGGCGAGGCGAAGGTCTCGTCCCCTGCCCGGTTGACCGCGATCGGCTCGATCGCCTCGGGCGTGCAACGCAGCACGTGCGTCTCGCCGGACTCGCTCGTGGCGAAGACGAGGTCGTCGAGCATCACCGGCGAGGCGCTGAAGTTGCCCCCCAGGCGCAGTTTCCACCTCTCCTCGCCCGTGGCGGCGTCCCAGCAGGCGGCGATGCCCGCGTCGAGGATCCCGATCAGGCAGCCGCGCGCGTGCAGCAGCGAGGGCACGTACACGCGCTCGCCGTTCTCCCAATCGAGCGTTCCCGAGCCGTCGGCCCGGTAGGCGGCGACGTGGTTGCGCGGGTAGCCGCCGGAGGAGTAGACGCGCGTGCCGTCGGTGACGGTGGTGGTGACGCACTCCGTGGTGGCCCCCGCACGCTCCCAGATCGTCTCCCCCGTGGCGGGATCCAGCGCGATCACCGTGTCGCAGCCGGTGAGGATGAGCTGATCGCGGCCGAAGAGGTTCCAGATCACGGGAGAGGCGTAATTGGGCGCCGGGGGCCGCTCGCGCTCCCAGAGCACCCCGCCCGTCGCCGGATCGAGCGCGGCGACGCGCCCCTTGTCCTTGTGGTCGGCGACGACGAACACCCGGCCCCCCTGCACCAGCGGCGAGGCGCCGTAGCCCTGGTGGATCACGTAGTCGCTCACCCGGCGCTGCCAGAGGATCTTCCCCGCCGGGTCGAGCGCCGAGCAGACGACGGCGCCCGAGGTGGCGAAGGTCACGTAGAGCCGCTCGCCGTCGCCGGCGACGGTGGTCGAGGCGCCGGTCGACTTCTCGTTCTTGCGCATCGCGCCCGAGGCGTGGACGACGGTCGACCAGGCCTGCCGGCCGGTGCCCCGGTCGAAGGCGAGCACCGACTGGCTTCCCGCCGCCTCGTCGCAGGTGGCGAGGTAGACGCGGTCGCCGATGACGGTGGGGGAGCCGTTGCCGCGGCCCGGCACGTCGACGCTCCAGAGCACGTTCTCGGTGTCGCTCCAGGAGAGGGGCACCGACTGCCCGGGGCGCGCCTGGCCGTCGTGCGTCGGCCCGCGCCAGCAGGGCCAATCGTCGGGCCCGGGGGGCGCGGCGACGACGGCCGACACGAGCCCCAGCGAGGCCAGCACGGCCCGCAGCGCGTCCCGGGGGAGGAGGCGGGCGCGGGCGGAGGATCGGAGGGCTCGTCGCGACGCCACGGATGGGCTCCTCGGGGGTGCAGGATGCCGCCCGGGCGGGCGGCGCGGGCAGCATAGCACCCGGTGCGGCGCGGGAGCGGCTATCATCGCTGCCGCCGGGCCCCGTGGCCGGCCGTCGTCCCGAGCCTCGAACCCCATCCCCGAAGGAGACCGGCACGTGTCCCGATTCACTGGTCTCCGCGGCGCGGTCCTCGCCGCCGCGGTCCTCGCGTGCCCCGCGCCCCCCATGCCGCATGCCGCCGCCGCCGAGACCAATCCGATCGTCGCCCCCTGGACCGGCCCCCACGGCGGCGTGCCCCCCTTCGACCGCGTGCGGGTGGCCGACCTCGGGCCTGGCATCGACCTGGCGATCGAGCGCCGCCTCGCCGCGGTGGAGGCGATCGCCGCCGATCCCGCCCCCCCCACCTTCGCCAACACCCTCGTGCCGCTCGAGCGGGCCACGCGCGATTTCGAGAAGTCGCTGACGATCTACGAGATCTGGGGATCGTGCCTCTCCGACGACGCCGTCCAGGCGGTGGAGCGCGAGGCGGCGCCGAAGCTGGCGGCCATGGCCGACCGGATCTTCCAGAACCGCCGCCTCTTCGACCGCGTCGAGGCCGTCTACCGCTCGCGCGACGCCGCCGGGCTCGACGCCGAGCAGCGCCGGCTGGCGTGGCTGGTGCACACCGACTTCGTTCGCGGCGGCGCCGCCCTCTCCGACGACGCCAAGAAGGAGCTCGCCGCGATCAACCAGGAGCTGGCCTCGCTGGCCACGCGGTTCTCGCAGAACGTCCTCAAGGATGAGAACGAGGGGCTCGTGATCGTCGACGACCAGGCCCGGCTCGCCGGCCTGCCGGAGGCCCAGAAGACCGCCGCCGCGGCGGCCGCGCGGGCCCGCGGCCACGCCGGCAAGTGGGCGATCGAGAACACCCGCTCGAGCGTCGAGCCCTGCCTGACGTTCGCCGACGACCGGGCCCTGCGGAAGGCGGTGTTCGAGATGTTCGTCGGCCGCGGCGACGGCGGCGGCGCCACCGACAACAACGCCATCATCCGCCAGATCCTCGAGCTCCGCGCCCGCCGCGCCCGGCTCCTCGGGTATCCCACCCACGCCCACTGGCGTCTCGAGCACGCCATGGCCAAGAACCCCGAGCGTGCCATGGGGCTCATGGAGGAGGTGTGGGGGCCGGCGGTGGCCGAGGTCCACCGCGAGGTGGCCGACATGCAGGCCATCGCCGACGCCGAGAAGGCGGGGATCACGATCGAGCCCTGGGACTACCGCTACTACGCCGAGAAGGTGCGCAAGGCCCGCTACGATCTCGACGAGACCGAGGTGGTGCCCTACCTGCAGGTCGACAAGCTCCGCGAGGGGATGTTCCACACGGCCGAGCGGCTCTTCGATCTCCACTTCACGCCGGTGGCGGACGGAAGCGTGCCGGTCTACCACCCCGACGTGAAGGTCTGGGAGGTGAAGGACGGCGCCGGCAGGCACGTGGGCCTGTGGTACTTCGATCCCTTCGCCCGGCGCGGGAAGCGCTCCGGCGCCTGGATGAACGCCTACCGCAACCAGGAGCGTTTCGACGGTGCCGTGACGACGATCGTCTCCAACAACTCCAACTTCGTGAAGGGCCCTCCGGGCGAGCCGGTGACGATCTCCTGGGAGGACGCCACGACGCTGTTCCACGAGTTCGGCCACGCGCTCCACGGGCTCTGCTCCGACGTCGACTACCCCTCCCTCTCGGGCACGAACGTCGCCCGCGACTACGTGGAGTTTCCGTCGCAGATCCTCGAGCACTGGCTCCCCACGCCGGAGATCCTCGAGCACTACGCGCTCCACGTGGAGACTGGCTTGCCGATCCCCCCGGAGCTGGTGGCGAAGATCGAGCGGGCCGCGACCTTCAATCGCGGCTTCAAGACGGTGGAGTTCCTCGCCAGCGC
>CAISKG010000418.1 GCA_903885855.1 uncultured Planctomycetaceae bacterium | reverse complement strand
GCGCGGGCCCGTGCCGGAACCTGGGACGCGCTCCTCTCCGATTCCCACTGGTACGTGCCCCAAGAAAACCTCCTCGCCTACATGGCCGGCGGGACGAGCTTCACGAGCCCCCCGCCGCTGGTCCTCTGGGACCAGACGCTGTGGGCCCTGGGGACGTCGGTCGACGGCCAGTTCACCGGCTCGGCGCAGGCCACCTTCTACGTCACGCCGCAGTGGTCGTTCTCCTCGAACACCTCCATCCAGGGGATCGCCACCGAGGCGGGGCAGATCCGGATGAAGTTCACGTCGAGTTCCGGAGGCGATCCGATCATCGGCATCGGGCAGTTCCGCGACGTCGCCGGCACCACGGCGATGCAGATGCAGATGATCTCCGGGCCCTCCGGCGGGCCCTACACCACCCACTGGGCCTACATGCTGCCCTACGATCCCGACACGTTCACTCCCCCCGACCCGCTCCCCAACGCCGATCTCACCTCGCCCCAGTGGGTCTGGACGGCGGGTAGCCGCTGGAACTTCCGGAGCGACACGCTCTTCGGCGTGGGAGGCGAGGGGCACTTCACGATCACGAACTACCGCAACGGCTATTTCTGGGGCTCCGGTACGGGGCCTGCGGGATCGCTCGGCGAGACGTTCACGCAGCTCGGCTCGATCACGCCCGAGGGCAACGTCTTCTTCAACATCCTCGACGCCTCCGGCACGCTCGTGAGCCTGGCCGGCATGATCGTGGGGGGCCCCGAGACGGGGCGGATGGAACTGCGCACCTACGACTTCTCCGGCGACGAGCCCTCCTTCGGGCCGCTCGGCGTGGCGATGGTGGTGCCGGAGCCGGGCGCGATGGCGATGGCTGCCGTCGCGGCCCTCGCGCTGGGCCTGCGCTGCCGTCGCCCGGGGGCCCGGCGACGCGGCACTGCGGCTCGGCAGCGAGGGTAGGATCGGAGGCGTCGGCGCGGCACCGACATCCCGCCCCCCGCGAGGCCCAGACCCATGCACCGTCGCCCGCAGCGCGCTGGTCGACTCCTCCTCCTCGGCCTCGCGGCGGCCGTCGCACCGCTGGCCCGCGCCGAGGGCCCGCCGGAGGCGTCGCCGACGGCGGGTTTCGCCGAATACCTGAAGACCGTCTACGGCGACCAGACGCCCCCCGAGGGCGCTCGGATGCTGATGGCGATCCTCCAGGGCTCGCGGATGGGACCGGGGGAGGGATGGTTCGGCCCCGCCCAGACGCGCTACAGCTGGCCCTGGCTCGCCGAGCGGCTCGGCGCCGACCCGAAGGCCGGCATCCCCCGCGACCGCTTCGGCGGCCCGGAGGACCTCTTCGCCGTCCTCGATCGCAATCGCGACGGCGTCATCCAGCCCACGGACCTCGACTGGAGCGATACCAATCCCTACGTCCAGCTCTCCTCCGCCCTCAACCGCATCTTCCGCCGCCTCGCCGCCGACGGCTCCGGCGCCATGTCGCGCGACGACTGGCAGCAGCTCTTCGACGGCGCCGCCGGCGCCGACGGCGGAATGACCGCGGAGGAGTTCGCGGGAGCGCTGCTGAAAGGGGAGGGGGGCGGGTTCACGCCGGGCGACGCCCCCACGACCGACACCCTCCTCAAAGGTCTCTTCGCCGGGGAGATCGGCTCCATGGAGGAGGGGCCGAACGTGGGCGACCCGGCGCCGGTCTTCCGCCTCCGCGCGGTGCGCGGCGAGGGGAGCGTGGCCGTCGACGATCTCCTCGGTGAGAAGCCGCTCGTGCTCGTCTTCGGCAACTTCACCTGCGGCCCCTTCCGGGCCTTCTATCCCGCCGTCGACGCCCTCCGCGCCACCTACGGCGACCGGGCGAACTTCCTCATGGTCTACGTCCGCGAAGCCCATCCGGAGGACGGCTGGAAGATGGAGTCGAACGCCAAGGCGGGCGTGGCCGTCGTGCAGCCGAAGTCGTTCGAGGAGCGTGTCGGGGTGGCCGGACAGTTCTGCCAGCGGCTCGACCCGAGCATGCCGGTCGTCGTCGACGACGTGAACGACTCCGTCGGCCACGCTTACAGCGGCATGCCGGCACGGCTCTACCTCGTCGATGCGGACGGCACGATCGCCTACAAGAGCGGCCGCGGGCCGTTCGGCTTCAAGCCGAAGGAACTGGAGCAGGCCCTCGCCATGCATCTTCTCGAGTCGTCCGCCCCCGCCCCCGCTCCCGCCCCCGCGGCGCCCGCCGCCGAGGAGCCTGCCGTGCCCCCGACCGCCGACGCCTGGAAGCTCCTGCCCACGCCGGTCGTCGGGGGCGAGCTGCCGTTGCCCGCCTGGGCCGCGGCGGTCGCGACACAGTTGCCCCGCACCGCGGCCGCGCTGCTCCAGCTCGACCACGCCCAGCGGACGAAGAGCCCGCTCGATCCGGCCCTCCGCGCCAAGATGCGCTACGTCGTCGCCGACGCCAACCGCTGCGAGTACGCCAAGCGCACGGCGCTTGCCGACCTCGAGCG
>CAISKG010000417.1 GCA_903885855.1 uncultured Planctomycetaceae bacterium | reverse complement strand
TCGGTGACGGTCGACGACGAGCTCGTCTCGCAGACCACCGTCACCATCCCGCCGGGGCAGGTGGCGAGCGTCCCCCTCTCGGTGGTGCCCGCGCGGGCCGGGGTGATCAAGGCCCGTCTCGACCTCCCCGCCGACGCCTTCCCCTTCGACGACTCGCTGCTCTTCGTGCTCAACGTGGAGCGGCGCGTGGGGGTGGTGGTGGTCACGGCCCCGGGGGTGGAGGGGCTCGCCGATCCGGGGCTGTTCCTCGCGGCCGCCCTCGAGGCGCCGCTCGAGAGCCTCACCGCCGCGCTCGGCGACGAGCCGCCGCAGGTCGAGGGGGAGGAGCGGATCGCGCGCAGCCTCGATGTGCAGGTGGTGCGCGCCGACGCCCTCGACGAGCGGCGCGTGCAGGAGGCCGACGTCATCGTCCTGGCCGACGCCCGCCTCGACGGCCACCGCATGCAGTGGCTGCGGCGCCGCGTGGAGGAGGGGGCGGGGCTCGTGATCTTCCCCGGGCCGCGTCAGGGGGTGGTCGACGAGCTCCCGGCCCTGGCCGCCCCGGGCGGGCGGCAGCCGGCGGGGCTCGTGTGGCGGGAGCCGGTGGGCGACCCGGACGACGAGGCGACCGCCCGGTCGCTCGGCCAGATCGACCTCTCGCATCCCCTGTTCGCCCCCTTCCGCGGCGCCGACCGCGCCGGCGAGGGGCCGGCCGCCAGGGTGGGCGCCTTCGACACGCTGCGGATCTTCCGCCACGTGCCCCTGGCCACGGTGGAGACGCCGGGCGACGACACCGCGCGTCGGCCGATCGGGGCCCTGCCCGCGGCGCCGGTGTCGATCCTGGCCCGCCTCGACGACGGCACGCCGGTGATCGCCGAATCGCGCGCCGGCCGCGGTCGGATCGTCGCCACCGGCCTGGCCGTCACCCCCGACTGGTCGAACCTGCCGGTCCATCCGACCTTCGTGCCCCTCCTGCTCCGCGCGGTGCAGTACGTGCGCCCCGAGTCGCCGGCGGTGGCGGTGGAGAGCGTGCATCCCTACGAGCCCGCTCCGATCCGCCTCGACGAGCGCTGGAAGCGGGCGGTGGTGCAGGCCACCGATCCCGCCGGTGCGCGGACGGCGATCGAGACGGTCGCCGGCGACGGCCGCGTCACCGGAGCGCTCGAGGACACGCGCCGCGTCGGCTACTACGAATTCGACGTCCAGCCCCCGGCCGGGCAGGTGGCGCAGCCGATCCGCCTCGGCCTGGCGGTCAACCGGGAGGTGGAGGGGGCCGACAACGAGCGCCTCGCCGGCGGGACGCTCGCCGAGGCCTTCGCGCCCCACCCGGCCACGCTCCTGGCGGGCACCGCGGCCGATCCGATGCTCCACGGCCGCCTCGGCGGGCGGCGCGAGATCTGGCGCTGGCTGATCGGGGCGGTGTTCGCTTTGTTCGGGATGGAGTTTCTCCTGGCCACGCTCCGGCCGCCGCGGCCGCGGGCCGCCGCCGGCGCCGCCGGCGGGATCGTGGAGCGCGCCGCCGACTGGCTGGCGCGGGCGGTGGGGATGAAGGAGGCGGAGGCGGAGGGGAGCGTCACGTGAGCGGGGAGGGAGGCGTCATGAGCGGGCAGAACACCGACAGGCTCGAGTCGCGGGCGGCGCGGATCGCGGGGATAGTGGCCTCGGCCAGGCTGCGCCTGGTGGTCACGGCGCTGGTGGCGGGGATCCTCCTGGCGGCGTTCCTGGCGGTGGCATGGGTCGTCGGCGGAGTGCTCCTCGACCTGGCGGCCCCGCTGCCGGTGGCGCTGCGCACCGTGGTCTTCGCCGGGTGGTGGCTGGCCGTCGCCGCGGCGCTGGGGGCGTTCGTCCTCTTGCCGGCGCTGCGCCGCCCCTGCCTCGACACGGTGGCGCTGCGCGTGGAGCGGCTCATCGGCGGCATCCAGAACCGGCTCCTCACGGTGGTCGACGTCCACCGCGGCGGCGCCGCCACCCGCGGCTGGCGCGACGATCCCGCGCGGCGCGCGATGGTGGATCGCCTGGTCGACCAGACCGAGGGGAAGCTCTCCGGCTTCGCCCCGGCGTCCGTGGCCCGGCGCCGGCCGCTGGTGCGCGGGGCCCTGCTCGTGGCGGCCGCGGCGGCGCTGCTCGGCGCGCTGGCCGCCGGGCTCGGCGACCGCTTCACGACGACGCTGGCCCGGCTG
This sequence comes from uncultured Planctomycetaceae bacterium, assembly GCA_903885855.1. Taxonomy (GTDB): domain Bacteria; phylum Planctomycetota; class Planctomycetia; order Pirellulales; family UBA1268; genus QWOP01. The sequence continues at coordinate 1,774 of CAISKG010000417.1, read as the reverse complement.
CTCCGCCCCACCGCCGACATCCCGCCGGCGACGTGGCTGCGCCTCGCCACGGCGGGCGACATCGAGGTGCTCGAGGGGGAGCCCTTCGAGATCGCGGCCGAGGTGACGCGCGGTGCCGTCGACGGCGTCGATCTCGTCATCGGCGCGGCCGACGGCACCGCCCGGCGCGAGCCGATGCGCGCGGCCGAGGGAGGCCGCTTCGTGGCCGCGCTCGACGGCCTCGGCGAGGATGCCGTCTACCGGGTGGAAGGGGGGGGCACGTGGACGAAGACCCACGCCATCCGCCTCCTCCGCCGGCCCTCGGTCGGCGAGGTGTCGGCACTCGTGCGACTGCCTGCCTACATGCGCACCCCCGAGCCGCTGCGCGTGGTGCCGGACGCGGCGCGCATCGAGGCCCCGGAAGGGAGCGAGGTGGAGTTCACCGCCGCCGTGACCGGCGCCGTCGCCGACGGGGCGGCGCGCCTCCTCGAACGGCGCCTGGAGACGACGCTCGTGGAACGCGTCGACGAACGGGTGTGGTTCGAGGACGATCTCCCCCGCGACGCGGTGGCGCCGGTGCCCTGGAAGTGGACCACCGCCCAGGCCGCCGGCGGCCTGCGGTCCTTCGGATTCCCCGCCGACGGCCGGCCGCTCGAGATGCGCACGCGCCTCGAGCCACTCGTGCTCCCCAAGGAGCAGCTCGCGCGGCGCTCCTTCACCCTCATGGCGCGGGGCGACGCCGCCGCCCCGCCGTCCCGGCTGGCGGTGGAATTGATCCACGACGGCGGGGCCGTGGAGCTGGTGTGGGGCGACGACGCCGCCGGCCCGGCGGCCGACCTGCGCGTGCCGCGGATCGTGGTCGGGCCGCTGCCGGAGCCCGGCGCATGGGCGCGGCTCACCGTCCTCCTGGAGGCGGTGCCGCAATTGGTGGGACGCGCGGTGGCGGGGGCCCGGTTCTCGATCGACCGCGGGCGGATGTTGCTCGACCGCCCCGGCTGGATGGAGCGGACCACGGAGCCTGTGCAGAAGCCCGTGGACCACGAGACCGGCCGCATCGCCGCCGTGCGCGACACCGACGCGGCCGGTGCGCAGCGTTACCGTGTGGCGGTGTCGGCCGGGGAGCGGGGCGCGGCGCCGGTGTGGGCGGCGCTGGAGTTCACGAGCCCCCAGGGGCACCCCAGCCGTGCCCAGGCGCCGGTGGAGATCGTCGTCACCGCCGACCAGCCGCCGTCGCTGGTGGTGGAGGAGCCGCAGGCCGAGCTCCTGCAGCTGTCGCGGCTCGACGAGTTCGCCGTCGTGGCGCACGCCTTCGACGACTGGGGCATCGACGCCCTCGCCTTCCAGGTGGGCGCCGACGAGGCCTCGCTCGGCCCTCCGCAGCCGCTGGCCGACGTGCCGCTCTCGCACAGCCCCCCCGACACGCAGGTCGTCGTGGAGACGGCCTTTTCGCCCGATCGGCTCGGGCTCTCCGAGGGCGCCACCGGCGCGTTCGCGTTGGCGGTGCGCGACACCAAGGGGCAGTGGACCCTGTCGCGCGTCTTCCGGGTGGTGGTCGTCGCGGCCGACGCGGAGCCGCCGCCCCCCCCGCCGGTGCCGGCGCTCGACGAAGCCCTGCGCGAGGCGACCGAGGCGCTCGCCCAGGCCACGCGCGACGTCGACATCCTCGACGCGAAGCGGAAGGGGGTGCTCGAGGGGGTGGGCAAGGAAGCGCTCGACGGCCTGGACGCGGCCGAGGAGGCGGCGGCGCGGCAGGCGGAGGCCGCCGCGGCGGCCGCCCCCGAGCGCGAGGCCGCCG
>CAISKG010000416.1 GCA_903885855.1 uncultured Planctomycetaceae bacterium | reverse complement strand
CGTAGATCTGGTGCGCGAGCGTGCCCGGCCGCACGTCGGAGCTTTGCGCGCCCAGGCGCATCGTCCCGCCGAGGTCGGAGTTCGCGTCGCGCTTCTGGATCGTGCCGTCGCGGTCCTGCCACTCGTCGATCAGCGCGATCACCGGGTGCGGCGCGGAAGGGTCGAACTCGGTGGAGTTGGCGCCCTCGAGCCCGGCCACGTGGCGCGCGTATTCGATCGTGGCCACCTGCATGCCCAGGCAGATGCCGAGGTAGGGGACGCGGTGCTCGCGGGCGTACTGCACAGCGCAGATCTTGCCCTCGATGCCGCGCTTGCCGAAGCCCCCGGGGACGAGGATCGCATCGAAGCCTTCCAGGCGCGAGACCGTCTGCGGCGTCAGCGTCTCGGCGTCGACATACTCGATCTCCACACGCGCATGGTTGTGGATGCCGGCATGGCGCAGCGCCTCGTTGAGCGACTTGTAGGAATCCGACAGATCGGTGTACTTGCCGCACATCGCGATGCGCACGCTGGCCTTGGGGTGCGCAAGCTCGTGCACGAGCGCATCCCAGCGCTTCAGGTCGGCCGGTCGGGTGAGCAGTTGCAGCTTCATGCAGATCAGCTCGTCCAGGCCCTGCTCGTGCAGCAGGCGCGGCACCTTGTAGATGGTGTCGACGTCCTGCATCGAGATCACGCCGTGCAGGTGCACGTTCGTGAACAGGCTGATCTTCTCGCGCTCGTCGTCGGGGATGGGCCGGTCCGCGCGGCACAGCAGCGCGTCAGGCTGGATGCCGATCTCGCGCAGCTTCTGGACCGTGTGCTGCGTGGGTTTGGTCTTGAGCTCGCCGGCGGCGGCGATCCACGGCACGTAGGTGAGGTGGACAAAGGCCGAGTTCGTGGGACCGATCTTCAGGCTGAGCTGGCGCACGGCCTCGAGAAAGGGCAGGGACTCGATGTCGCCGACCGTGCCGCCGATCTCGACGATGGCCACGTCCACGCCGTTGGCGCCGCGCTGCACGAACTCCTGGATCTCGTTCGTGACGTGCGGGATCACCTGCACCGTCTTGCCGAGGTAGTCGCCGCGGCGCTCCTTCTGGATCACCGACTTGTAGATCTTGCCGGTGGTGTAGTTGCTGTCCTTGTTGACGCGCGCGTGCGTGAAGCGCTCGTAGTGGCCGAGGTCGAGGTCGGTCTCGCTGCCGTCGTCGAGGACGTACACCTCGCCGTGCTGGTAGGGGCTCATCGTCCCCGGATCGACGTTGATGTAGGGGTCGAGCTTCTGCATCCGCACCCGGAGGCCGCGGGCCTCCAGGAGCATGCCGATCGAGGCGCTGGTGAGCCCCTTGCCGAGCGAGCTGACCACGCCACCGGTGACGAAGATGTGCCTGGTCACGCCCGCGAGCTCCTTCCCGTGTGGCCGGAATGCCGGACTTCCACCGGGCGACTCCTCCGCCGGCGGACGCCGGATTGAACCAGCGGCGGCGGGGATGGTCAATCGACTGCCGGCAACCCCCGTGGGCAGCCGTGGCGGGTCGCCCCGCCGTGCCCCTCAATTCCCGACGAGCTCGAGGATCCGCAGCGCATCGGCACCGGCGGCCGGGTCGTCGAGCGCGGCGAGGGCGGCGGAGCGGGCCCGCTCCTCGTCACCGCCAGCGAGCGCGGAGTCGGCGAGGGTGACGAGGAATGCGGCCCTGCGGGCCGGCACGGCGACACCGACCGCCTTCTCGAGCCACTCGACGGCCCCGGCATGGTCGCCGCTCCTGCGCAGGACGTCGGCGGCCTCCCCGCAGGAGGACGCGCTCCATGAGCGCGCCGTGTCGCCGAGGTCCGGCGACTCGCACCAGGGGGCGAGCAGCGTGTGGATCCGGGCATGGGCGGCCACGGCCTCGGCGGGGCTGCCACACCGGTCCCTGTTGATCGCCAACTCGCGCAGGGCGAAGGCGAGACGCTTGCAGTGGAAGAATAGCGCCGGCTCCTCCGCCGCCATCGCCTCGGCGTGACCCACCGCCTCGGCGACGAGCGCGGCGGCCTCGGCGGCCCGACCGAGCCGGCTGGCCGCCCTGGATTCGCGGATCGCCGACTCCACGACCGCCCCGCGTGCGGACGGATGCCCCGGAGCGGCGTCGAACGACTCGCGCGCGAGATCCGCCGCGCGGCGGGCCGTAGCCAGGCTCACCTCCGGCTCGCCGCTGAAAAACTCGGCGTCAGCGAGCTTGTGGAGGCCCCTGATCGCGGCCTGACGGAAGTCCTCGGCCCGGTCGGGGAAGCGTCCGAGCGCCGCCACCGCACGTTCCACGAGATCGCCGCACACGGCCACCTGATCGGCCCGCCGGCCGGCGTTCTCGGCGCAGATCCCCACGTTCCACAGGAGCGCCAGCGCGTCCATGGCAACCGACGGATCGTCGGGGAAGTCGCCGCAGGCCCGAGCCGCGCTCTCCGCCGCCGCGCGGAAGAACGTCGCCGACTCCTCGCCGCGGCCCAGCGCCCCGAGCACGAATCCCCGGTCGCAGAGGAGCGACGATGCGAGCGTCGGCCCGTGGGGCGGCTCCAGCGGCAGCGCCGCTAGGTCGATCGCCTCGGCGACGAGGGGCTCGGCGTCCGCGAAATGCCGGGTCTCGATGAGGAAGCGGTATTCCTCCATCACGCCGTCCAGCCGGGCGGCGCGGAGCGCGGGATCGACGAGCCCGCGCCGCTCGAGCTCGTCGTGGGCGGCGCGCGAGGCGGCGAAGGCTTCCTTCGCGTCGCCGTGGCGATCGATGCGCCCGAACACCCGCGCTACCTCCCGCAGCCCCCTCGCGCGCAGTGCCAGGTCAGCACGCGCGTCGTCGCCCACGGGCCAGCGCAGGTAGGCGTCACGGGCCTCGACGAGCAGGTTCCTGCTTCCCTCGTCGAGGGCGGCACCCTGGGCGAGGAGGCGCTGCACGGACTCGTCGGTGAGGCGGGCGGTGGCGTCGCGGGCCAGAGCCTTGGCCGCGGCGACCGAGCGCGCGGCGGAATCCATCCGCACCGCCTGCAGGACCACCGCGAGCAGCGCCGCCGCCAGCCCGACGCCGGCACCGCCGGCCACGATCGCCAGGCGCGGATGGCGCCGCAGCCGCCGCCACAGCCGGTCCGCTGCACCGCACCTCCGCGCCAGGATGGGACTGCCGAGGATGAAGCGATCGAGATCGTCGGCCAGCTCGGCGGCGGAGCGGTAGCGGTGCGCCGGATCGCGCTCCAGGCTCCGCTCCACCACGGTCCGCAGGGGACGCGGCAGCCGCGCGATCGCCGGACTGGACCAATCCACCGCGCCGACGGCCGCGCGGGCGAGCGACTCGACGACGCCCCGCCCCTGGTGGGGCGGCTTGCCACAGAGGAGGAAATAGAGCGTGGCCCCCAGGCCGTGGACGTCGGTGGCCGGCCCGATCGCCCCGAGCCCAGGATCGATCCCCGCCTGCTCGGGGGCGAGGAATCCCGGAGTGCCGAGCACCGTGCCCTCAAGGGTCACCGTGGCGTCGCAGCCATCGCGGCGGGCGAGGCCGAAGTCGGCGAGCTTCGGCGTGATCGGATCCCCCTCCCGGAGCGGTGCCGCCACGAGCACGTTCGACGGCGTGATGTCGCGATGGACGAGATCG
>CAISKG010000415.1 GCA_903885855.1 uncultured Planctomycetaceae bacterium | reverse complement strand
TCCGGTCGATCAAGCGGGCGATCGACGACCGGCGCGTGCCTGGACGGTTTCTCCTCGCCGGTTCGGCGAATCTCCTTCTGATGCGCGGAGTTTCGGAGTCGCTCGCCGGGCGGGCGAGTCACCTCACGCTCTGGCCGATGACGCGTCGCGAGCAGGCGGGGACCGGCCGGGGGGGGCTGTGGCCGGAGTTGTTGGCGTCGGAGGATGAGGCCTGGCGCGAGGTGCTCGGTGACGAAGACGCCGAGCCGGAAGACTGGAAACGTCTGGCACGGCGGGGGGGCTTCCCCACGCCGGCCCTCCATCTGCGCAACGATCGGCAGCGGTCGATCTGGTTCGACGGATACGTCCGCACCTACCTCGAGCGCGATCTCCAGGATCTCGCTTCGATCACGGCGCTCCCCGACTTCCGCCGGCTGATGCGGGCTGCCTGCCACCGTCTCGGCCAGATGGTCAATCAGACGGAGCTCGGCCGCGACGCCGCACTGCCCCAGCCGACCGTCCACCGGTATCTCAATCTGCTCGAGACGTCGTATATGCTTCTGCGGATTCCCGCGTTCGCCCGCAATCGCACAAAACGGCTGATCAAGTCGCCCAAGCTGTATTGGGGCGACACCGGCGTCGCCCTCCATCTGTCAGGCATTGACGAGCCCGGTGGAGCGCATCTCGAGAATGTCATCCTCAACGATCTCCTGGCCTGGCGGGATTCGAGTGAGGAGAGGATCGATCTCCACTCCTGGCGAACCGTCACCGGTGAGGAGGTCGATTTCGTCGTCGAGGTCGGGGAGCGATCGATCCCGATCGAGGTGACGGCGACGGCCCGGCCGCGGCTGGCCGACGCCGCCGGCCTGCTCGCCTTCCGGGCCGAATATGGCGGCTCCGCGCGGGCCGGTCTCCTGCTCCATGCCGGCAAGACGATCGAATGGCTCGCCCCCGGCATCCTCGCGGTGCCCTGGTGGCGGGTGCTCTGAAGGGACACTGCCAGCATTTCGTCCGGAATGCCCCGCGGGCGCCCGCATCAGCGGTCGAGGTCGGCGAGGATTTGCCGGGCCTCGTCGGCCTTGTCGGTGGCGAGGGCTCCCTCGGCGGCCGACCGCGCGGCGCTCAGGTTGCCCTGGAGGCGGCGGGCGCGGGCGAGGCGGATGAGGAGGTCTGGCTTCCAGTCCTCCGGAGCGAACGAGAGCGCCTCTTCGAGGATCCGTGCTGCACCCTCGTGGTCCCCCAGGCTCGAGGAGAGCGTGGCGATGTTCTGCCCGACGCCGAACACTCTCCAATTGAGCTCCTGCGAGGTGGGGTCGCGTTTCTGCCAGGGGGTGAGGAGGTCGAAATTGCGCCGTTGGTAGGCGAGGGCCCGAGGGAGATCGCCCGCCTCCTCGGAGACCTTCGCCTGACAGGCGAGCACACTGACCAGGAGCTGGGCGCTGCCGAAGAGGGCAGGCTCCGCTTCGTAGAGCCGCTCGGCGATCGCCGCGGCCTCGGCAAGGGCGCCTGCCGAATCGTTCGCTCGGCCGACGCTCGCGAGGATGTCGTAGGTGGAGATCGCCGCGTCGGCCTGCCGGCGGAGGAAGGTGTCGCGCAGGTCCGGGGCCGCCTCCGCCAGTTCTGCCGCGAGGGTGAAACGCTTCCGGGCGATCTCGATCGCCTCTTCCGTCCGCCCATGACGCCGCGCGATCTCTCCCTGCACCGCCATCCCCGGCAGGAGCACCTGTCCAAACAGCGGCCGCTGCTCGGGGAAGCGCTCCTGGGCTTCCTCCGAGAGCGCGAAAAACTCGCGGAGGTAGCCCTCTTGGTCGTCGAGCCGGCCGACCTGGAAGGCGAGATGGTTGGCGTTGAACAGCGCGATCTGCCCGGCGTGGAGCACCATCGGATCGTCGGGAGCGGCCGTGCGGGCGGCGGCCATCGTGGCGAGCCCGTCGCGAAGCAGCCGCGCTCCCTCGTCGGCGACGCCCCGCTGCGAGAGCGATGCGGCCAGTTCGAGCTTCGCCTGGGCAAGTTCGACCACGCTTCCCCTCTTCCCGGCGAGCGTGACGATCGCGCGGCGGCAAGCCTCTTCGGCCTCGAGGAAGCGTCCCAGCCTGCCGAGGAGGCGGCGCTCGCCAGTGAGCCCATCGCGCCTGCGCGACTCCACGTCGGCGTCGCTGACGCCGCGCCGATCGAGCTGGTCGATCGTCGCGAGCATCATCCGCCGGCTCTCGAGCGCGTCGTCGTCCTGCCGGAGCTGCTCGAGGAGCTCGGCGATCCGCTGGACGCCGCGCATTCGGAATCGCAGCCCCTCCTCGGCATCGGGCTCGAGTGGCCATCGGAGAAAGCGGTCGCGGAGCCCGAGGAGATACGCGCGGTCGGCTTCCGTGAGCGGCGGGCGGCTGGCGATGATCCGATCGGCGGAGGATTCGGTGAGGGCCTCGAGGAAGTCGCGGGCCAGATCGAGACTGGCGGTGATCCGGAAGTTGGCCCGCTCGAGTTCGACGACGTGGTAGGCGGTGCCGGCGATGGCCGCGATGGCCGCGACGAGGGCGACGGCGCTGGTGCCCGCCGCCAGCGGTCGGCGCCGTGCCCATTTGGCGACGCGCTCGGGGAACGCGGGCCGGCGGGCGCGGATCGTGCGGTGGTCGAGAAAGCGGTCGAGATCGTCGGCGAGATCGCGGGCCGAGGGATAGCGCCGTACGGGCTCGCGCTCCAGGCACTTCAACACGATCGTGCGCAGATCGAGCGGCACGCCGGGCATGGAGACATGGGCCGGAGCGGTCGCGGCGGTGGCCGCGCGCTTCAGGGAGTCGGCGGCGGTCGCGGCGGCGTAGG
>CAISKG010000414.1 GCA_903885855.1 uncultured Planctomycetaceae bacterium | reverse complement strand
CGGCGGCCGGGGCCGCGGGCTCCGACGCCTTGGCAGGGTCCGTGGCGGGAGCCGCGGTCGGATCGGCGGCAGGCGACGCGGCCGGTTCCGCGCCGGCGGGCCCGGGCGTGGCCCCCGCTGCCGCGGCGGTGCCGTTGCCGGTCGCCGGGGCGACGGGCTTCTGCACCTCGGTGATCGGCCGCAGGGCCGGCGTCGGATTGAGGGTCGGAGGGGCGGTGCGCTCCAGGGTCGGCTCGCGCTGCAGCGTCGGGGCGTAGGTGCCGCTCTGCGGAACGATCTGCGGGTTCGCGGGGATCACCGTGCCCTGCGGCAGGGCCGGCGCGGCGATGCTCGTCTGCCCCGGGACGATCTGCTGCGGGATGTCGGCGCCGGCCGCGCCCCACCCTTGCGGTGCGGCCGTGGCCGCCGGAGCGGCGAAGGGGCTCGCCGCGGGAGCGGGAGCGGCGGTCGCGCCGGGCACCCATGCCGAGCCGGCGGCGGGAGCCTGGGGCACAGCCGTCGCGGCCGGCAGCGCGGCGCCGACAGCCGGCTGCACGTAGCCCTGCTGCGGCTGCATCTGCACGTACTTCGTCGAGTAGACGGCGCGATACTGCGTGACGGGGACGTTGACGGCCTGCTGCACCATGCTCGTCACCGGCTCCACGCAGTCACGCGGGCATCCGGTGCAGGGATCGATCTCGCTGGAGGGCTTGTAGGTCGTCACCGGCACCGAGCGGTACTCGGTGCGGTAGGTGGTCTCGGGAACGTAGCTCACCTGCTGCACCGGCACCATCACCGGGGGCGGCGGCGCCGGGATCGGCGCGGCGGCGACCGGCGCGGCCACCGGGGCCACGGCGTAGGCCTGGGGCGCCCGGCGGAAACACGAGTGCAGCCCGGCGAAGAAATCCGTGAGGCAGCACTGCTGCGCGACGGGCTGCATGACCGGTTGCACGATCGGCTGCACCGGGGCCGGCGCGTAGACCTGCGGATAGGCCTGGGGAATCGGCTGCTGGAACTGGGCCAGCGCGGCCGCCGGCATGCCGACGAGCACGCCCGCCGCCACCACCGTCCCCGCCGCCCCGTGTCGGATCTTCATGGCTCGTTCCTGGGATCAAGGCCTTCGGTGCCTTTCGCGCGACCGCCCCGTGAGGAGCCCGCGCGGCGATCGGGGGCCGTCCGGAAGATCCGGATGTCCTCCCCGATCTGCTCTAGCCTAGGTTCCCTGGGGATGCGCCCGGGTGGCGGACGGGGGCCGGGAAATCGTGAATTTCCCGATCGGCCGCGGTACGACCGTCACGACGCGCACGACCGGTCCGCAGTGCCCGGGGCGGGGGAATGGCACGGCGCTCGCAGGGGCGGCCGGCGGGCCGGGACGCCGTCAGGGGTGCAACGACGGCGGCACGCGTCCCAGGGCGAAAACGTGCTCCGAGACGTGGTCGCGCCCGGACTCGAAGAACAGGCGGAGCCGGAAGCACCAGCGGATCTTCACGATCACCCCCTCGTAGGTGAGCGGCGAGCGGGGCAGGCGGACCGCGACGGCGCCGTCGGGGACGACCGCGGCCACCCCCGAGGGCGTGGCGATGCGCTCGAAGAAATGCACCCCCAGATCCTCTTCACCCTTCCCTTCGGTGTACCACACCACCGAGCGTTCGACGGCCGGAATGGCCTCGTCGCCGAGGGCGCTGCAGGTGTACTCCACCGTGAGCCACTCGCCGGGCTGGTAGTCGCGGCCGATGTGCCCGAAGCGGACGTCGACCCGCGGAAAGGGCACGGCCCGCGTGCCGGGGGACGGCCGCGGATCCCCGCCGTCCGCGGTGCTGTCGTGAGCGTTCACGGCGCCTCCTCGGCCGTCGCGTCCTCGGGCGGAAGCGGCAGCACCACCACCGGAAAGACGCGCGTGAAGGGGGGCCAGCGCTGCGGCCGGGCCCGGACCACCAGCCGCCAGTGGACCGCGTTGTTGGCCGAGGAGAAGGAGTGCATGGCGTCGGTCGGCACGCGCACCGCCACGCGGCCCTCGAAGCTCCCCCCCGGCACGGGCCTGACGCTGCGCCACTGGGCCACCGGATGGCGACGGACGACGAGCCGCTGCGTGCGCGTGTCGGTGCCCTGCCGGAACGCGGCCGTCTCCTCCATCTCGAGCCCCATCTCGATGCTCTCCAGCGGGCTCGCCCCCCCCTGCCCCACGAGCACGTCGTAGGCCGCGCCGGGGCGGAGGGGATGGTCGGAGATCTCCACGTGCGTCGGACCGACCGACGTGGCGAGCACCGCGGCGCGCACGAAGAACACGATCCCGCCGATCCCGACGATCACGAAGGGCACGAGCAGTCCGACGAGCAGCCAGTCGGTGGTGCCGCGCATCAGGTCCACGCCGACCCCCACGGCGAGGACGACCACGATCGCGTTCCACAACAGCGCGAACATGCCGAAGCCGGCCAGCGACCAGTTCTCCGGGCTCTCCAGCGGCAGGCGGTACCGGAACACCGTGCCGGGGGAGTTCTCGAGGTCGTCGCAGGCCGGGACGCCGGGCAGTTCCCGCGGGTCGAGCCCGCGCGAGTCGGGGCCGTCGAGCAACGGCCGCCGCGACGAGGCACGATGCTCCTGCGACTTCCCCCACGACACCACCACGCGTGCCAGCCCGGCGCCCCCGAAGGCCATGATCGCCAACGGGATCAGCAGCGTGGGCAGCCGCAGCCACCACAGCGGCTCCCCCAGCGCGTCGGGCGCGCCGTCGCCCGCCGGGCGCAGCGCCACGTCGGTCACGAGCAGCCCGGCGAAGAGCAGCCCGACGCCGAAGAGCATCGCGTAGAACAGCCCCTCGGCGAACGCGCCCCAGGCCTGGGAGTCGGTGCGCCGATGACCACGCTTCTTGGTGAAGAATCGCGGGAATCTCATCGGCTGGTGATCCACGCCGCCTCTGTCCGCCGATCCGGGGGCACGCGGCACGCCGTCGGGGTGCGGCCGATCACGGCGCCGGTTCGGCCCCCGACTCGCACGCCGCCGCCCCGTCAGCCGCGCCCGCGGCCTGCAACGAGCGGTAGAAGCCGATCTTCTCGAGCGCCCGGTAGACCTCCTCGAGCGTCTTCTCGCCGAAGTTGGAGATCGACAGCAGATCCGCACGCGTGCAGTGGAGCAGATCGTTGACCGTGAAGATGCCCTTCTCCTCCAGGCAGTTCGTGGTCCGCACCGAGAGTCCGATCTCGGCGGTGCTCATCCGCAGCTTCTCCGCCATCTCATCGGACTGGGTCAGGTTCTTGAACGGAATGCGTGGCATGGGGTCCCTCCCGTGCGTCTGCCCCAGAGGGGCGAAGGCCTGATCCTCCCGGCAGAACGCCGGGATCCAGCGGGCCGAATATACTGGCATCGACGCGGTTCCGCCTACCTCATGGAGGCCCGCTTCGCCCGGCCTTCCCAGGTTCCGCAGTCCCCCACCGGCGGACGGCCGGCGCTCCGACCACGACCAGGGATGGACCACGGATGAACCTCGACTCGCTCAACGAGTCGCAGCGGGAGGCGGTGACCCACGTCGAGGGTCCGCTCCTGGTCCTCGCCGGCCCGGGCAGCGGCAAGACGCGGGTCGTCACGCACCGCATCGCCCACCTCATCTCCCGTGGCGTGCCCCCGGCGCGGATCGTCGCCCTGTCGTTCACCAACAAGGCCGCCGACGAGATGCGGCGCCGGGTGGAGGCCCTCGTGGGCCCGCAACCGGTGGTCATGGGGACGTTCCACCGCTTCGCGGCCAGGACCCTCCGCACCCACGCCCGGATGGCCGGCCTGACGAGCGACTACTCGATCCTCGACACCGACGACGCGGCCGCCGTGATGAAACGCGCCGCCCGCCGTCTCGGCCTGAGCCTCACCCACACGCCGATCGACCGTCTGGCGGGGATCATCAGCCGCGCCAAGAACGACCTGCGCACCCCCGCGACCTTCGAGGCCCGCTGGGGCCGCCCCGCCGAGGAGGTGGCGCTGCGGCTGTGGCCCGTGTACCAGGAGATGATGCTCGAGTGCAACGCGGTCGACTTCGACGACCTGCTCGTGCACGTGGCGCGCCTCATCGTCGACAATCCCGAACTCCGCGCCGATCTCGACGCCCGCCACCGCTGGATCCTCGTCGACGAGTACCAGGACACCAACGCCGCCCAATACGCGATCCTCCGCGGCCTGTCGATCGACCATCCCAACCTCGCCGTCACCGGCGATCCCGACCAGGCGATCTACGGCTGGCGCGGCGCGAGCATCCGCAACATCCTCGAATTCGAGCGCGATTATCCCGCGGCCACGGTCGTCAAGCTCGAACACAACTACCGCAGCACCGGCAACATCCTCGGCACCGCCGACCGGCTCATCGCCAACAACACCCGCCGCAAGCCGAAGCGCCTGCTCACCGACGCCCCCGCCGGGGCGCCGGTGCGGATCGTGCTCGACGGCTCGGGCCACGAAGAGGCCGACCGGATCGCCGACGAGATCGCGATGGCCCTGGTCGCGCAGGCCCGTTCGCCCCGCGACTTCGCGATCCTCTTCCGCACCAACGCCCTGTCGCGATCCTTCGAGGTCGGACTGCGCTCGCGCGGCATCCCCTACCAGCTGCTCCGCGGCGTGGAGTTCTTCAAGCGGCGCGAGATCCGCGACGTGGTCGCCTGGCTCCGGCTGCTGAGAAACCCGCGTGACGACGAGGCGCTGCTGCGCGTGATCAACGTGCCCCCGCGCGGCATCGGCCGGCAGAGCGTCGAGCTCGTCGGCTCCTGGGCGGCGGACCACGGCGTCGGGATGCTCGAGGCCTGCGGTCGCGCGGCGACGATCCCCGGCCTTTCCGCGCGGGCGGCGGCGGCGCTCGGGCGCTTCTCAACGCTCGCCGAGGGGCTCGCGCGCGTCGCGGCCGCGGAGGGATCGGTGGCGGTGCTCCTGGAGGCGGTCCTCGAGCGCAGCGGCTACCGCGCCATGCTCGCCGACGAGGAGGACGAGGAGGGGGACGACCGGCTGGCGAACGTCGAGGAGCTCGTCACCGCCGCCCGGCAATTCGACGCCGGCTTCGCCGCCTCCGGGCCGGCGGACGACGGGGGGACGGCGCTGGGCGAGTTCCTCGACACGACGGCCCTCGTCTCCGACACCGACGTCTGGGATCCGGCCGCCGAGCGGGTGTCGCTGATGACCTTCCACGCCGCCAAGGGGCTCGAGTTCCCGGTCGTGTACCTGGTGGCCCTCGAAGACGGCATCCTTCCCCACCAGCGCACCCTCGACCACCCCGACCAGCTCGAGGAGGAGCGCCGGCTGCTGTTCGTGGGCATCACCCGCGGCATGCGGGAGGTCCACGCCAGCTGCGCGCGGATGCGCGACTACCGCGGCACGCGGCGGATCGGCGCGCCGAGCGTGTTCCTCGCCGAGATGACCGGCAGCGAGACGGTCGTGGAGGGATCGGAGGCCGTGGGCGCGCTGGAGCGGCCCCGGGAGCACGACGAGTATTCCCAGGTCGAACCCGACCCCGATCCCCGGCGCGCCACCGCGGCCCGCCCCGGCCGGGCGCCGTCGGATCGCGGCGACGGCCTGGTGCTCGAGCCGGAGGACGGAGAGGCCGCCCCGCCGCCCCGCCGCGGGCCGGCGCGGGAGTCGCCGCGGATTCCGGCCCGCTTCGAAACGGCGGCCGACATGGAACGTCGCCTCGGCTCCCAGCCCGGGGGCCGCCCCACGGCGGTCACGGCCGGCCAGCGCGTGCGCCACGCCGAGTACGGCGAGGGGACGGTGGCCGGCGTCAGCGGCACCGGTCCACGCTCGGTGGCCACGGTCACCTTCGACGGCCCGGCCGGCACCCGCCGCTTCGTGCTCGCCCACGGCGCCATCGAGCCGGCCTGAGGCGGCAGCCCGTGCGCCGTGGTCGCCCATCGCCCGCGGGGCTGATCAGGCGTCGCCACCGGGAGGCGCCGAGCGATCGGCCGAGCTCTCCCCCTCCCTCTCCCGGCCCGCCGCCTGGAACACCCTGCGGTCGAACTCCGGGATCAGATCGGCGATGAACTGCAGCCCGACCCGCGTGCCGTCACCGCGCTGCATGCCGGTCTCGTTGACGATGGCGTAGAGCTTGTAGACGGCCGGGAAGTTCGCCAGTTCGATGCGGGCGATCTGGGGGGCCATCCATTTGCCCGTGGCGGCGTAGGTCCAGAGGATGCGCAGCGTCTCACCCGGCTTCTTGAAGCAGCCGGCGAACACCTCGGCCTTGGTGCCGTCATCGAGCGGAATCACCTCCCGGTGCTCCTGCTCGGCGATCTCGAAGCCGGCGCTGGGGTAGCAGCGGTCGGGGGTGTGGCCGGAGGCGTCGCGCGGCGTGGCGCAGACGACGAACACCCCGATGTGCACGCCCGTGTCGACGTTCTCGTACTCCCGCGAGATGTGCCCCACGGCGCCGGCGGCCTTGAGCTGCTCGGGGTCGGCGGCCGTCTCCGCGACCATCCGCCACGGGCCGAACTCCCGGGGGAATCCGGCCGCGAGGAGCTCCGAATCCCGCTTCAGCTCCGCCACGACGTCCTTCGTGCCCCAACGCTCCGTCCACACCCCCTGGACGGCCGTCACGGCCATCACCGCGAGGGTGGCGAGAACGATGGGAACCCACCCAGCCAACGATTTTTTCATCTCGCCACCCTCCCCGGGTCGTGGAATCGTGCGCCGGACCTCCGCCCGGCGCCCCGCGGCGGGCTCACCCCGCGATCCGTCGCTGCGTGGCACCGGAATCGGCCGACCGCATGCCGCTGACCACGCAGCCGGTCACGCGGATGCCGGCCGCGTTGAGCCGATCGGACGCGGCGTTGATCAGGGGCACCGTCGACACGTCGCGCATCGTCGCGATCAGGGCCGCATCGCACTGCTGGCCGACGATCAGCGAATCGGCGTGGCTGAGCACGCTTCCGGCGTCGATCACCACGTACTCGAAGGTGTCGCGGAAGCCCTTGATGATCCGCGCGAGATCCGGCTTCGACAGGGCCACGATGGCGTCGTAGTCGCAGTTCCCCGCCGTGACGGCGAACAGCCCGTCGATCACGGTCGGCTGCACGACGTCGTTGGTGGCGGCCACCTCGCCGCGGAGCAGTTCCGAGAACCCCGGAGCGGTGGGATCGAGCTGGAGCGCGGCCTGCACCGTCGGGCTCCGCAGGCTGGCGTCGACCAGGAGCGTGCGCTGCCCCGAGCGTGCGATGCTCGCCGCGAGGTTGGCGGCCACCGACGACTTGCCCTCACGGTCGGCGGGGCTCGTGACCATGATCACCTTGGGCCGGTCGCGGGTGCCCTGCAGGAGCATCGTGCGGATGCCGTCGATGCTCTCGGCCACCTTGTATTCGCTCGCCTTCCCCTTCGCGGCACGACCGCCCACCCAGGGCACCGTCCCCACGACCCGCATCCCGCAGCGCTGCTGGATCTCCTCGGGCGAGCTGAGCCGGTTGCGGGCGTATTCCAGGAGGATCACCACGCCGCCGCCGAGCAACAGCCCGGCGAGCCCCGCGAGGCTGGCCACGACGCCCCGGAACAGGCCGTCGTTGGCGTTGGGAACGGGCGCCTCCTCGAGGAGCGTGACGCGGGCGGGAGCGTTGAGGTCGAGGGCCTGGCTCTCGAGTTGGAGGCCGATCTGGTTGTTGACCCGCTCCAGCTGCTCGATTTCGGAGCGGCGCACCTCGAGGTCGGCGTTGGCCTGCCCGAGGGCGGTGACCTCCCGGGTGGATTCCTCGAGCTCGCTCTCCAGGTCGGCGATCGACCGCTCGAGCAACTCGCGCCGGGCCAGCATGCCCGCCGGCGACCGCCGCGCGAGCTCACCGGCGCCGAACGTCCCGCTGCGGCCGGCCGACAATTGGCCGAACTCCGCCGCGAGCCGCGGCCGGACCCGCTTCTGGGCCGCCGCCAACTGCCCCACCAGCTGTTCCCGCTGGGCCAGGAGGCGCTTCACGCCCGGCTCGTTCATCCCGCGGGCGCTGCGCGAGGCCTGCGATTGGATGCTCTGCGTGACGGCCTCGAGGCGCATCTGCAGATCGCGGACCTCGGGCTCGCGGGCCACCAGCGCCTCGAGCGGGTCGCTCGAATCCACCGGCTCGCCATCCTCGCGGTCGCCCTCCGCCTCCTCGTGGGCGGCCAGCGCCGCCGCTTCGACGTCCATCGCCTTCTTCTCGCGCTGCAGCTCGCGGAGCTGGCTGCGCAGCGCCCCCACCTGCTCCATGAGCAGGGCACGCTGGGTGCCCACCTCGACGCTGTCGCGCGTGCCGAGCGTGCGGGCGAGGTCGTTGAAGGTCTCCTTCTTCGAGCGCAGCTCGGTCTGGTTTTCCTTGTACTTCTTCTCGAGCGTGTCCCGGCGCTGGAGGCGCTCCTGCCGATCCTTGTTGACGATGTCGTCGAGGTAGCAGGCGGTGACGGCGTTGAGGATCTTGGAGGCGTCCTCGGCGACCGGCGCGCGGAGCGTGAGCTGGAGCACCTCCGACTCCTGCTGGACCATCGTCTGCAGGGAGTCGGCGAGCCACTTCACCGGATCCTCCTCCTCGGTGATCGTGCGCAGCGACGAGATCCCGGGGCGCCGCAGGGCGGCATTGAGGACCACGGGGCTGCGGAGCAGCTGGATCTGCGTCTTGCGGTAGGCCTCGTACTCGCGCATGTCGGTGGCGTTGCCGAGGAGCCCGCCCCCGCTCCTGATGCGCAGCCACACCACCGCCTCGTAGCCGCGCGGCATGAAGAGATAGGTGGGAATGGCGGCCGCGGCGCCCACGAGCGAACCGATGATCACCGCGGGGAACCAGCGGCGGCGGATGGCGTGGAGGATCCGCCGCACGTCGAAGCCGGCGTCGCCCTCGCCGTCGGCCACCTGCCGGGGCAGCATCATCGGCGGCGCGGACGGGATGGCGATCGAGGTCGACTCCTTGACCGAAAGTTCGCCCAGGGACGGCGCGGCCGTGCGCGGGGTATCGGTGACGGTGGAGGCGGGGAACTCGCTCATGGAGGGATGCACCAAGTGGAACGTGGGGAACGATCAACGATCCCGCGGAGGGAAGCCGACGATCGGCAGGTCGGCGGCGCGACGGGCGGCGCCGTCGTCGCCCGCGGCGGCTCCGCCGAGGCCGAACCCCAGCACCGCCGGCCGGGCCCGCCCGCGCG
>CAISKG010000413.1 GCA_903885855.1 uncultured Planctomycetaceae bacterium | reverse complement strand
TCGCCCTCGAGATCCGCGTCGAGCTCCACGATCTCGCGCGGGTAGCCCGTCTGCTCCACCACAAAGTCGACCAGATACGTCTCGAGTTCCGTCGCGGCGGCAGCGGGCGCCGCCGGGGGGGCGACGGCCGTCACGGTCGCGGCGGCGACGGCCTCGGCCCGCGGCGCGTGGCCGTTGGCACCGGCATGGCCGTTGGAGCCGGCGGCGGGAGCCGGCCGGGGCTCGCCCCGCGTTCCCTGCCGTGCCGCCACGCGCGGCTGCATGTAGTCGCGCAGGTGGCGGAGCGTGCGGAAGTCGTCGAGCGACACGCTCGCGTCGGCCGAGAGGCCGTACTTCTGGCCGATCTCGCCGAACAGCTGCGCCTTGCGGATGCTGTCGATCCCCAGATCGCCCTCGAGATCCGCGTCGAGCTCCACGATCTCGCGCGGGTAGCCCGTCTGCTCCACCACGAAGTCGATCAGATCCGATTCCAGCTCCACGGCGGCGCCCGTCGCGGCGGGCGCGGGCGCGGACAGCGAGGGAATCGCCGCCAGCCGATTCACGGCCGGGGCCGCGGCACGCGCCGCCGAGGCCACCGGCACCGGTACCGGCTCGACCGTCACCGTCTGGATCGCAGGCGCCGCGTGGCCGTTGCCGCCGCCGTGGGCGTGGCCGTTGCCGTGGCTGCCGTTGGAACCGTGGCTGCCGTTGGAGCCATTGGAGCCATTGGACCCATAGCCGCCGTGGGACGCGGCCGGGGCCGGGGCGGCGGACCGTGCCGGACCGGCCGCCGGGCGGGGTGCGGCCGGGGTGGCCGCACCGCCGGAACGATTGCGGGCGCGGCGACGGGCGGTGGCATCGAAGCCGACGACCGCGCTCCCCGGCGCGGGGCTCCGCCCGGACGCCGCGGGCGACGCCCGCAGCGCGCCCGAGGCCGAGAGCTGCTCGAGGACCTTGGCCAGATGCGCCGCGGCGTCACGGCCGCGCTGGTCGAACTGGATGAACGTCGCCCCCGCACGTCCCTCGAGGATGCGCCGCGTGAGGCCGGTGAGCACGCCCGAGGGGCCCACCTCGACGAAGGTCCGCACCCCCTCCTCCCACAGCCGCTCCACCACCTCCACCCAGCGCACCGTCTGCGTCATCTGCTGGATGAGGCTGTGGCGGACCTCGGCCGGAGAGGCCATCACCGCGGCGGTGGTGCTGCTGTAGACGCGCCGGGACGGCGCCACGATCGGCAGGCGGTCGATCGCCTCGCCGAGGCGCACCGCCGCGGCGGAGAGCAGCGGGGTGTGGAACGGGCTGGGAACCGCGAGCCGCTTCGAACGCACGCGCTTCCCCTCGAGCACCAGCTCGACGGCGTCGACCGCCCGGGCATGCCCGCCCACCACCGACTGCTCCGGGGCGTTGGCGGCACAGACCCACACCTGGCCGGCGAAGGGCGCGATCGCCGCCTCGACCTCCGCCCGGGGGGCGATCACCGAGAGCATCGCGCCGTCGCGGGGGCCGTGCCGCTCGACGGCCTCGGCGCGGGCGGCCGTGGCCGTCGCGCCGGCGGCGAACGACCAGGCACCGGCGGCCACGAGCGAGGGGAACTCGCCGAAGGAATGGCTGGCGATGACGTCGGGCGTGAATCCGGCCCCCTCGAGGACGCGCCATGCGAGGAGATCGCCGAGGAACATGCTCCACTGCGTGTCCCAGACCTTGACCCCGAGGCCGTGGTCGGCCCGCCAGGCGGTGTCGGCCAGCGTGCCCAGGCCGGCGGCCCGAACCTCGCCGTCGAGGATGTCGAGGCAGGCCTTCACGGCGGGCGCCGTGGCGACCAGATCACGGAACATGTCGGCGTACTGCGACCCCTGACCGGGGAACAGCGCGGCCACCCGCGGCCGCGTCGCCGAGGGGGCCGCGCCGGGGGCGGCCAGCGGGGCCACGGTGGCGGGCCTGACCGCCACCTCCGCCCGGCCGCCGTCGCGCACCGCCGCGGGGACGGGCAGGCCGTTGTCCATCACGACGTGCCCCACCTGGTGATCGTGGGCCACCGTCACGCAACCCGCCCGGTATCCGGAGGCATCCGCCGCCGGCACCGCGAGAGGGGCCGGCGCGACGGACGGGGAAGGCTGCGCGGGCGCCCCGAGCGTCGGGGGCATGCTGCCGCGTTCGAGGACGCGCGAGAGCTTCACGATCCCCGCCGCCGCCGACACGGCGCCGAGATGACCGACCGCCCCTTCCACGCCGCCGCCCACCAGCGCCGGGCCGTATTCGCCCGCCACGCCGCGGAGCTGGAGCCCGTCGGTTTCGACATGCCCGGAGGCGACGAACTCCGCCGCCGTCACGGCGGCCGGGGCGAGCCCCGCCTGGAGCCGCGCGGCCCGGACGGCCCCCTCCACCGAGGCCTGCGGCGTCGCCGCGGCACTCACGGCCACGCCGCGGATCACGCCATGGATGCGGTTGCCGGCGGCACGCGCGTCGGCGAGCCGCTTGAGGACGAGCACCACCGCCCCCTCCCCCGGCACGCGGCCGGGACGGCCGACGTCGAACGCCGAGCGCGGCGCGGGGCAGATCATGCCGTCGATGGACAGCCCTTCGAAGGCCATCAGGTCGAGGTAGCGCTGGCCGGCCGCGCAGAGCACCGCGTCGCACTCGCCGACGCGCAGCAGATCGACCGCGGCGGCGAGCGCCGAGACGGCCGAGCAGTCGCCCGAATCGAGCGCCAGCGCGCCCCCCATGAGGTCGAACGACTTCGTCAGCCGGCTGGCGAGCGTCGAGCTGGTGAAGCTCCCCGTCTCGTCGACGAGCGCCGGCATCTTCTCCAGCAGCTTCTTGCCGTACGCCTCGACCACGCGGTCGGCGTCCCGGCCCACCACGCCGCGCCGCTCGAGGGCGGCCCGCAGGTGGCGCGAGGTCTCGGGGAGCCGCAGGCCCATCTGCAGGTCGTTGGAGAACTCGCCGCCGAACATGGTGCCGACGACGACGCCCGTGCGCACGCGGTCGAGCGCGGCCACGCCCCCCACTTCGGCGATCGCGGCGTCGGCCGCCTCGAGGAGCATGAACTGCAGCGGGTTGGCCGCGGCGATCTGCTTCGGCGGCACCTTGTGACGGCGCCAGTCGTAGGCGAAGCCGCGCACGAATCCGCCCAGCCCGCCGGTCGTCTTCCAGGGGCGCGGGCCGGAGGCATCGAGGGCCCGGGCGAGGCTCCAGCGCTCCGCCGGCACCTCGGCGAGCGCCGAGCCGCCCGACTCGAGGAGGGTGTGGAAGTCCGCCGCGGTCAGGGC
>CAISKG010000412.1 GCA_903885855.1 uncultured Planctomycetaceae bacterium | reverse complement strand
CGCGGCGCACGTTCGGGGGCCGGCCGCCGGCACCGCCGGCTCACCCCACACCGGCCCCCGCCCCCGGGAACGCCAACGGATCGGCATCGGCCGCGGAGGCGCGGCAGGTGAGGCCGGACAGTTGCGCCGCCAGGCGCTCCGCCAGCACCGGCATCGAGAATCGCTCGCTCGCGTGGTGGCCCAGGACGATTGCCCGCAGCCCGACGGCGGCGGCATGGACGGCGTCATGGAGGCGCAGCTCCCCCGTGACGAAGGTGTCGCAGCCGGCCTCCCGCACCTGCGGGATGCCGTCGGCACCGCTCCCGCACACGATCCCGACCCGCCCCACCGGCGCGTCGGCCGGGCCCACCAGGTGCACCCCCGTCGCCCCCAGGCCGGCGGCCAATTCCGCCGCCAGGCCGCCCAGGAGCAGGCCCGGCCGCGCGAGCCCCGTGCGGCCGAAGCCGGCGCGCGGCGCCACCGCGTCGCGCACCAGCGGCGCGACCGCCGTCAGCCCGCAGGCCTCGGCGAGGAGATCGTTGATGCCGCCGGCGGCCGAATCCCACGCGGTGTGGCTGCTCCAGACCGCGATGCCGGCCGACACCAGATCGAGGAGGATCGCGCCGGTGGGCGTGGCGTCGGTGATCCGCGCCACGGGGCGGAAGGGGAGAGGGTGGTGGGTGACCACGAGATCGAATCCGCCGTCGATCGCCTCGCGCGCCACCGGCCCGGTGAGCGTCAGGCAGGTGAGCACGCGCTCGATCGCGCCGCGCCGGCTCCCCACCAGCAGCCCCACCGAATCCCACTCCGCCGCCAGCCGCAGCGGGGCGAGTTCCTCCAGGGCGGCGGTGACGGCGGCGAGCGTGGGCATGCGGTCGATCATACAATCCTCCGGCGCCGCCATCCCCCGAGGGGCCCCGCCGGCCCCGATTCCCCGGCGTGCCCCCGCAGCGGACAGCCTCCATGCAGCGATCCCGCCTTTGTGTCGCCACCGCCGGCCTCGCGCCGGGCCTGCGCGCGGGCCTGCGCCGCGCGCGCCTCCTCGGCGTGGCCGGCGTGGAGATCGACGCCCGCACCGAGCTCGACGGCGCGCGGCTCTCCGCCACCGGCGTGCGGCAGCTGCGCACATGGCTCGCCGACGAGGGGCTCGTCGTCGCCGCCCTCCGCTTCCCCACGCGCGGCGGCTACGGCGACGAGGAACGCCTCGAGGAGCGGATCGCCGGCACGCGCCGCGCGCTCGAGCTGGCCCACGCCCTCGGCGCCGCCACCGTCACCAATCACGTGGGCGCCGTGCCTCCCGACGGCGCGACGGCCTGGGGCACGCTGCTCGAGGCGCTCCGCGACGTGGCGGCCGCCGGCGAACGCGTGGGCGCCACCTTCTGCGCCGAGGCGGGGCGCGCCGCGCCGGCCGAGCTCCTCCGCCTCGCCGCGGTGCTGCCCGAGGGGGCCTTCGGCTGCACGCTCGTCACCGGGGCGCTCGTCGTCCACGGCCACGAGCCGGCGGCGGCCGCCGCCGAGCTCGGGGGGCTCGTGCGCCACGTGCGCCTCACCGACGCCCTGGTCGGATCGTTCGCGGGGCACGGCCGGCCGGCGGCGCTGGGGCGCGGGAGCGTGGACGTGCCCGCGGCGCTCGCCGCGCTCGACGAGCGCGACTACCGCGGCTGGTTCGGGCTCGAGGCCGTGGATGCCGCCGACCCGGCCGGCGAGCTCTCGGGGGTCGTCGCGCGGCTGGAATCGCTCGGCTGAGAGCGGGGCGCGAGGGCGAGGATCCCGCGTCCGTCGGCGGCCAGCACGCAGGCGTACACCTCCCCCGCCCCGTCCTCGCCGAAGGAGATCACCGGCAGCCCCTCGCCGCCGGCGCGCTCGATGGGGCGGTTGGCGGTCGCGCGGCCGGCGACGTCGTCCCACGCCAGCGCCCACACGCGCCCCGAGACGTAGTCGGCGTAGAGGTAGTGGCCGCGGAGTTCGGGGAGGCGCTCGCCGCGGTAGACGTGGCCGCCGGTGATCGACCGGCCGGCGTCGTGGTCGTACTGCCAGACGGGATCGTCGAAGCCGGGGCCGACGGCGGTGGATGCGGGGGAGTAGGGCTCGCGTCCCTCGCGCAGGCTCCAGCCGTAGTTGGCCCCCTTGCGCCCGAGGTTGATCTCCTCCCAGCGATCCTCGCCGACGTCGGCGATCCACAGCCGCCCGGTGAGGCGGTCGAACGACATCCGCCACACGTTGCGCAGGCCGTAGGCCCAGATCTCGGGCCGCACGCCGCGCGGGCAGGTGGGGCGCGAGGCGTTGGCGCGGAGCACCTCCACGAAGGGATTGTCGGGGGGGATCGCGTAGGCACGGTCCCCGTCGCGGTGGTCGACGTCGATCCGCAGGATCTTGCCCAGCATGGTCTGGAGGTTCTGCCCGTTGCCGCGCGGATCCTGCTGGTTGCCCCCGTCGCCGCAGGCGACGTAGAGGTAGCCGTCGGGGCCGAAGCAGATCGTGCCCGCCTTGTGGTTGCCGGCGGGGTGGGGGATGCGGAGGATCTCCTCGGCGGAGGCGGGATCGGCCCGGTCGGGATCGTCGGCCGGCACGCGGTAGCGCTCGATCACCATCGTGTGCGGGGCGTCGGCGGCGGTGTAGTGGACGAAGCACTCGCCGTTCTCCCGGAACCGGGGATGGAAGGCGAGCCCCAGGAATCCCTCCTCGACGTCGCGGTCGTCGCAGTGGACCTTCTGGCGCAGATCGAGGAACACGCCGGTCTCGGTGGCGCCGGGGCGGAAGACATGCACCCGCCCGCACTGCTCCGCCACGACGATCCGGCCGCTGGAGTCGCCGGGGTGGGTGAGGAGAATGGGGCGGAAGACGCGCGGCGTGCCGTCGCCATCGGCCTCCCAGCCGGTCCAGCGCAGGCCGGGGAAGGCGGGCGCGAGTTCCACCGCCAGTGGGGACTCGTCGACCGCGGACGGCACGGCGTCGTCGGCGTGGGCCGCCGCGCCGGCGAGCGCGGTCGCGACGGAGACGAGCGCGGTGGCGAGGCCCGCAGGTACCGAACGCATGGGGGGCATCCTCCGCGGGAGAGTGAGCGGGGCGGCGATCGACAGGCGCTGCAGTGTAGTCCCCTCGCGGGGCGGTGTGCCCGCGGGGGGCGGCCCACCGGCGCACTTGTGCAAATGCAATCGTTGCGTCGCTCCGCCGGCAGTGCGATACTCGGCCCCCCGAGGCACCGCACGTCGTCGCGCCATCCCGGCGCCGCCGCTGCCCCGTGCGGCCGGCGATCGACCATGCATCGCACCATCGCCCGGTTCGTGACGCTCGCCTACGCCGCGGTCGCGCTCGGCCTGCCGCTGCCGATGGGCACCGTGGCGGCTGTCCCCGGCGTGGTCGCCCCCGGCGGTGGGATCGCGGCGGGGCTCGTCGCGGCGAAGGATCGCTCGCGCCCCTTCCCCTGCATGAACTCCCCATGCGGCTGCGGCAGCGCCGAGCAGTGCTTCGAATCCTGCTGCTGCCACACGCCCGCGGAGCGCCTGGCATGGGCGCGGCGGCATGGCCTCGGCACCGCGGTGACCGACGCCCTCGAGCGGCGCGTGGCGGCCGCCGTGATCCCGGCCGCTCCCGACGCGGGGCGGCCGGTGGGCGGCTCGTGCTGCTCCGGCGCCGCGGCGAACGGGCCGGCCGAGGCGGAGTCGTGCTGCGACACCGGCCCGGCCGAGGCGACGCCTGAGCCGGCCGCCGTGGAGGGACGTCGCGATGAGGCGTCATCCGCCGCTCCCACGGTGGGCGTGACCGGCGTGACGCTCCGCGCGATGCTCGCCTGCCAGGGCCTGCTGACGCAGTGGTTGACGGTGTCGGGATCCCTGCCGCCGCCGCGCTTCGACGGCACCCAGCGGCCACTGCCGGTGGGGGTGATCGACGTCCGCGACGTGCTCGTGCCCTCCCCTGCCGCGGCGCCGGAGCCGCCCCCCCCGGAAGGTCGCTGAGACATCGCCGCCCCGGGGCAGCCACCCCGGGCGCCGACGTCCCTTCCCCCCGAGTCGCCGCGTGCCTTCCGCACCGGAAGGCCTGCGCGCATCCCCTCGCGCCGCGCCTTTGGCGCCGTGTCGTCCCCGTCGGCGGACTCCGCCCGCGCCCGTCGCGGCGCGGCGGCCGGTCACGCCCTGGTCCGATCCATGATCCACGATCCACGAGGCACTCATCCATGTCGATCCACGTTCCCGCCTGCCCGTCCGGCAGGCGCCCTTCCGCGCGTGCGCGGGGATTCACGCTCGTCGAACTGCTCGTCGTCATCGCCATCATCGGCACGCTCGTCGGGCTCCTTCTTCCGGCGGTGCAGGCGGCCCGCGAGGCGGCGCGGCGGGCCAACTGCGCGAGCAATCTGCGCCAGATGGCGTTGGCGATGCAGAACTACGAGAGCGGCCGGCGGACGCTGCCGCAGACCGACATGCCGGGGGGCTTCTCCATCCAGGCGCGGCTCCTGCCCTTCATGGAGGAGGGAGGGATCGCGTCGAAGCTCGACCTCTCGCAGCCGGCGACGACCGGCGCCTGGAACGCCCAGGTGCCCAATCCGGCGTTCGCCGCGCTGTTCGCGACGCCGATCCCGGTGATGACCTGCCCGAGCGACCCGGCGCCGGTGGTGCAGACGGTGTCGGTCGTGGCGGGCGGGCCCTTCGGCTACGCGGGCCTGAGCTACATGGTGAGCACCGGTTCGGGGACGGGGCTGTTTTACGACCAGCGCTGGCCCACCGACGGCATCGCCTTCGAGGGGTCGCGCGTGCGGCTCGCCGCCGTCACCGACGGCCTCTCGCGGACGGTGTTCATGAGCGAGACGGTGCGCAGCACCGGCGACGACGTCGTGCTGCCGGCGGGGACGACGCCGAGGTTCCCCTATCCGAAGACGCTCAACGGCTCGGGCGGCGTCACGAGCACCAAGCAGGCCTCGCCGGGATACCCGGGGAGCGGTGCGTGGGCGGCGGGAGTGAGCGGCGGCATGATCCGCAACCCTCCGCTGGAGCAGATCTGGCCGCAGTTCACCTCGTGGCGCGGGGCCAACACGTCCACCGTGCGCGGCCGGGGGACGAGCTGGGCGATGACCGGGTCGTGCAACACGCTCACCAACGGCTACAACCCCCCCAACAGCCGCAATCCCGACGTGGTGATCCACGCCACCGGCTTCTTCGGCCCGCGTTCCCACCATCCCTCCGGGGCCCAGGTCGCGCTCGGGGACGCCTCGGTGCGCCTGCTCTCCGACGGCATCGACGCGTCGGTCTGTCGGGCGCTGCACAGCATCAACGGCGGCGAGAGCGTCTCCGTCGAGGACTGACGCCCGCCCCGGCGCCGCCCGGCGGCGATCCGCTCGCTCCTTCCACCGCTCCCGGAGACCTCCATGGATTCCCCCGCGCCCCGCCAGCGCTGGCCCGACTACCGCGCCGTGTGGCGCTGGCACTTCTACGCCGGGCTGTTCTGCATCCCGTTCGTCGTCGTCCTCGCCGCCAGCGGCGCGATCTACCTCTTCAAGGCGGAGATCGAGGCACTCGAAGAGGCCCGGTACGACAGCCTGCCGCCGGGCGCGGCCACGCCGCCGTCGGCGCAGGTCGCCGCGGCGCTGGCCGCCGTCCCGGGGAGCCGCTTCGAGGGCTACGAACTCCCGGCGGCGCCGGGTCGGGCGGCGCGCGTGCTGCTCGGCGACACGGGCACCACGCGGCGCACCTACGTCGATCCCGCCACGGCCGAGGTGCTGGGCAGCGTCAGGGATCGTGACCGGCCGATGAGGATCCTCTTCCGTCTCCACGGCGAGTTGCTCATGGGAGACCGTGGCTCCAACCTCGTGGAACTGGCCGCCTCCTGGACGATCGTGATGGTGATCACGGGCCTCGTGCTGTGGTGGCCGCGGCGTCAGCGCGGGCTCGCCGGGGTGCTCTGGCCGCGGTGGCGCGGTGGCCGGCGCCTGCTGATGCGCGACCTGCACGCCGTGACCGCCGCGTGGCTCTCTGTGTTCACCCTGCTGCTCCTCGTGAGTGGCCTGCCCTGGGCGAAGTCCTGGGGGGACTGGCTCACAACCGCCCGCGCCTGGACGGGCACCGCCGCCGTCCGCCAGGAGTGGTCGAACCGCAAGGGGCCCGACGGCGGCGGCGAGGCGCCGGCCGCGGAGGGCGGCCACGGCGACCACGGCCGATCGCGCCGCGGACGCGGCGTCGATTCGGTGGCCGTCGATCCCGCGGCGCTCGACCGGGTGGCGGCGTTGGTGGCGCCGCTGGCGCTCGATCCCCCGGTCGTCCTCGCCCCGTCCCGCGGCGGGGCGGCGGAATGGTCGGCGAAGTCGCTCACCGCCAACCGGCCGCGGCGTGTGAGCCTGGTCGTCGACGCCGACCGCCAGACGGTGCTGTCGCGCGAGGATTTCGCCTCCAAGCATCCCGTCGACAGGGCCGTGGCGGTGGGGATCGCCTTCCACGAGGGGCGTCTCTTCGGTCTGCCCAACCAACTGCTCGGGCTCGTCACCGCGCTGGGACTCTTCCTGGTGTGCGCCAGCGCCGTGTGGCTCTGGCTGCGCCGGCGCGACCCGCGCACGCTCGGCGCGCCCGAGCCCGGCCTGCCCCCCCGGCGGCGCGCGGCGCTGGTGGCGACGGTCGCGGCGCTGGGAATCGCGTTGCCGCTGTTCGGGCTCTCGCTCCTGGCCGTGGCGCTCGCGGAGCGGCTGGTGCTGCGGCGCATCCCGCCGGTGGCGGCCTGGCTCGGGCTCGCCCCGCCCGCGGGCTGATCGATCGCGGCCTCAGACGAGCCGGGCGGCGGCCGCCACGGCGGCGGTCTCCACGCGGAGCACGTGGGGCGCGAGGAGGATCCGCTCCGCCCCGGCCGCGACCGCGGCGGATTCCTCCTGCGCCGTGAATCCCCCCTCGGGGCCCACGAGGACGAGCACGCTCGCGGCGGCGGTCGCCGGGGGCGCCGCCGCGCGGGGGTCGGCCAGCAGCAGCCGCGTGCCCGGCGCCGCCCCCGCCACCGCCTCGGCGACGGTGCGCGGAGGATCGATCGCCATCAGACGATCGCGGCCGCACTGCTTGCAGGCCTCGATCACGGCGCGCTCGAGGCGCGCCCGGGCGGCGTCGGTGGCCTCGGCCACGCCGCGCTCGGTGACCAGCGGCAGGAGCCGCTCCACCCCCAGCTCGGAAAGCTTCTCGGCGAGCCACTTCTGCCGGTCTCCCTTGGGCAGCGCCACCGCGATCGAGAGCGACACGCGCGCCGCCGGCGCCGCCGGCAGCGCGGCCACGATCTCGAGCCCCACCGTGTCGCGTGCGA
Organism: uncultured Planctomycetaceae bacterium; assembly: GCA_903885855.1. GTDB lineage: Bacteria > Planctomycetota > Planctomycetia > Pirellulales > UBA1268 > QWOP01. The sequence continues at coordinate 5,547 of CAISKG010000412.1, read as the reverse complement.
CCGCCGCCACGCGGGCGCGCCAGGCGTGCCCGGCGCCGTCGAAGACCGTCACCTCGTCGCCGGGCTTGGCGCGGAGGACGCGCGCGAGGTGCCGTGCCTCGTCCCCCTCGAGGGTCGCCCGGCCGTCGCGCGGCGGCGAGGGAAGAAGGAAGCGTTCGCTCATGGGTGACCGGCGCGGAGGCCCGCGGCAGGGCCCGTCGGCATGGCCCGGGAAAGGGAAGGAGGGAATCGAGACGCGAAGCTGGGCAGGGAGAGGAAACTGTGCCGTCGCCTCGTGCGCCCGAGGGGGGGAGCACGTCGGGCCCGGGGCGGCGGAGCGGTAGACTGCCGCCATGGTACGCGACGGCTGGCAATTCACGGCCCCCCCCTTCGCCGGCGGCACCGAGCCGGCGGTCTTCCATCCGGGTGCGCCGCAGGACGAGGCCCTCGCGCGGCTGGAATGGCTCCTGGCGGAGCGGCAGCGGCTCGGCCTCGTGGTGGGCGAGGACGGCGTCGGCAAGAGCGCCGTGCTCGCGATGGCCCGCCGCCGCCTCGGGGGGCTGGGGTGCGAGGTGGCCCTCCTCTCGCTCGGCGGGCTCGGCGACGACGACTGGCTCGACCTGCTCCTCGACCGGCTCCCGCTCGAGCCGGAAGCCCGTGCCGAGCCATCGCGCCCGTGGCGGAAACTGGAGGACCGGCTCCACGAGAACCTGCTCATGGAGCGCACGACCGTCATCGCCTGCGACGACGGCGAGCGCGCGCCGACGGCGGCGCTCGAGGGGCTCGCCCGGCTGGTGACCGCGGCCGAGCCCTGCTTCGGCCGGGTGCTGGTGGTGCTGGCGACGACCCCCGCGGGGCTCGAACGACTGCCGCCGGCGCTGCGGCACCGCGCCGCGGTGCGCATCGAACTGGCTCCCTGGGACGAGGCCGACGTCGCGGCGTTCCTCGCCGGGGCGCTCACGCGGGTGGGGGGCGATCCGGCGATCTTCTCCCCGGCCGCCGTCGCCACCCTGGCCCGCTTCACCGGCGGCGTGCCGGGCACCGTGCGGCGCGTGGCGAGCCTGGCGCTGGTGGCGGCGGACGCGGAGGGGGCGGATCGGATCGCCGCCGCGACGGTGGAGCGCGTGTGGCGCGAGCTGGTCCCCGACGGCGCGGACGCGCCGAGAGCGACCGACGCCGGAGGCGGTGATCCCGCCCCTGGATCGGGCTTCCGGGTGGTGCGCCGCCTCGGCGACTGACGGTCCCCGCCTCGGCGGGGCGGGCCGGCCGTGGGACGACACCGCCGGGGGGCCGGAGTATTCTGAAGGGGCCCGCCGCCGCGGGCGCAGGAGCGTCGTCCATGTCCCAGCCTCCCCGTGATCCCAGCCCCTCCCGGAAGAACGCGACCGGCACGACGGTGGCGATCTCCCCCGACGACGGCTCGATCATCGACCTGCGCAATCGCTGGTTGGCGGCCTTCCTCGCCTGGTGCGTTCCGGGGGCCGGCCACTTCTACCAGGGGCGGCACCACAAGGGCGGGCTGTTCATGGGGGTGATCCTGGGGATGTTCCTGGCGGGCATGTGGCTGGGCGCGGGGCGGGTGGTGTACGCCGCGTGGCGCCCCGAGCCGCGCTGGGCCTACGTCTGCCAGGCCGGCGCGGGGCTCGTGGCGATGCCGGCGCTCGTGCAGTCGATGCGCCTCGCCGGCGCCGCCAAGCAGCCGCTGCTGGCCAGCCCCCTGATGGCGCCGCCGCTCCAGCCCGGACAGACGGTGTCGCGGGCCTACGCCGAACGGAAGGTGGCCGGCGACGCGGACATCGATCGCGACGACTTCCTCGACCGGCCGCCGTACCGGTTGTTCCGCGGCGACGAACTCTCGCTCTGGCAGCGCCGGCTGGGGCGCTGGTTCGAACTCGGCACCCTCTACACGATGCTCGCCGGCATGCTCAACGTGCTGGCGGTCTACGACGCCTTCGCCGGTCCGCTGGGCGCCGGATCGACCGGCGCGACCGACCCCGCCCGGAAGCAACGCTGACCGCCGCTCCGCCCCCGTTTCCCCCGCGCCGGCCGCACCCTCTCGACATTTCCCCGACGGTCGGGCAGGATCGCCCGAAACGTGCTTTCCACGGAAGGAACCGCCCCGTGATCCCTCCGAGCCTGCTGGCCCTCCTCCCCCCCGTCGCCTCGCTCGCCGACCGCGTGCCGGGCTTCCTCTTCGGGCTGCCGCTGGTGGCCCTGGCCAGCCTCGTCTTCGCCGCGACGCACCACGAGGATCCGGGGGCGATCCGGCTGGCGGCGGTCCACTGGACGGTGTGGATCGGCGGCATCCTCGGAATCGTGCTGGCCTGCGTCCTGCTCCTCGGCTGGTTCGCCTGACGCGGCGGGCCACGACGGACGGCCGGGCGATCAGGCCGGGGGCGACGCCGCGGGAGCCGGGGGCGTGATGCGGCGCAACTGCCCGCAGGCCGCGTCGATCCGTGCCCCCTTCCTGCGGCGCACCTGGACGTTCATCCCCGAGGCACGCAGCAGATCGATGAACCGGTCGCGCGACGCGGCCGAGGGTTCCTGCCAGGGGAGCCCCGCGACGGCGTTGTAGGGGATGACGTTCACGAGCACCGCGCGGCGGCCGAGGAGGCGGACGAGTTCGCGGGCGTCGCCGGCGGAGTCGTTGATCCCCCCGAGGAGCACGTACTCGAACGTCAGCCGGCGCCCCGACGCCTCCCAGTAGCGGTCGGCGGCGTCGATCACCGCCTCCAGCCCGATCGCCTTGTTCACCGGCACGAGCCGCGTGCGCAGGTCGTCGTTGGCGGCGTGGAGCGACACCGCGAGATGGTAGCCGGGGTTCTCCGCGGCCAGCCGGTCGATGCCCTGCGGCAGGCCGACGGTGGAGATGGTGATCCGGCGCTGCGAGATGCCGAATCCCTCCGGATCCTGCGCGACCGCCAGCGCCGGCAGGAGGCGGTCGAGGTTCGCCAGCGGCTCCCCCATCCCCATCACCACCACGTGGCTGATCCGTTCGTGCGGTGGGAGGAGGCGCGCGAGCCGGGCCAACTGCTCGAGGATCTCGCCGGTGGTGAGGTTGCGGACCACGCCGTCGATGCCGCTGGCGCAGAACACGCACCCCATCGCGCAGCCGACCTGCGAGCTGATGCAGACGGTGCGCCGCTCCTGGTCGCGCAGCAGCACGCACTCGATCCGTTGGCCGTCGTGGAGCGCCAGGAGCAGCTTCTCGGTGCCGTCGTCGGCGCGCGAATGGGTGACGATCGTCGTCGTCCAGATGCGGAACTCCCCTTCGAGCGCCGTGCGCAGCGCGCGCGGCAGGTCGGTCATGTCGTCGAACGACGCGGCGCGGCCGCCGAACAGCCAGCGCCGCACCGCCTTGGCCCTCCAGGGGGGCTGGCCGAGGGCGGCGAGCCGCTCGTCGAGCGGGGAGGAGGGATCGAGAAGGTGGTGCACGGCGGGGGAAGGGCGAGAGGGCAGGGGGGAAACGGGGCCGGGCGCCGGGTGCGGCCGCACTGGCACGGCCATCGGCCACGGGGTAGAGTGGCGCGGGTACCGGGACGGCTCCATCATAGGCCGCGGCCCGGGTCCGATCCCCCCCATCGATCAGGGTCCACGATCCGCCATGAACGAGCGCCGCTACGAGGAACGCACCGGCTGGGTGTACGACGACAAGGCGTTCCCGGTGTGGAACAGTTCCTTCGACCGCCCGACGCGGGCCGACATGATCCGCGACGACCTGTGGGCCGGCCGGAGCATCGCCATGCTGCTGGCGGCCCTCGTGGCGATCGGCGTGATTCTCGCCCTGTCGACCGTCTTTTTCGTGATGAACTGGCGCTGACGCGCCCCCGGGGCTCGCCCCTCCGGGCCGCGGGACGGTCCTGCCCCGCCACCGGCCTTGGGTCTCCCGCGTCGCCGGGGCGCCTCGGCCGCCCCGCTGCCGGTCCCGGGCCGGCTCCCCCGGGAGGTTGACCCGCGGCGCCCCGCGCCGATATCGTGCCCCGGGCGGGTGGGGTTTTTTCACGTTTCCCGGCGGTCGCGCCGGCGTCACGGGCGGCGGCACGCCGTGGCATGAGGGGGGCGGCGGATGACGACGCATGCCGACCGGCCGGATCGGGCGATGAGCGCACGCGGCGCCGGCCCGATCGACCTGCCGGCTCCCGCCAAGCTCAACCTCTCCCTGGCGGTGCTCGCCCGGCGCGACGACGGCTTCCACGAGATCGAGTCGCTGATGGTGCCGGTCTCGCTCGCCGACCGGCTCGTGGTGCGACCGCGGGCCGCGCCCGGCACGCGGCTGCGGGTCCACTTCGCCGGGCGGCTCGCGACGGCCGCCGGCGCGCCGCTGCGCCGCGACGTTCCCGCCGACGACTCCAATCTCGTCGTCCGCGCCGCGGCGCTGGTGGCCGCGGAGGCGGGGATCGAGCACGGGCTCGAGATCGACCTCTTCAAGCATGTCCCCTCCGGCGCCGGCCTGGGGGGCGGCTCGAGCGACGCGGCCGCCACGCTCCGTGCCGCCAACCGCGTCTGGGGCCTCGGCTGGACCGACGACCGCCTGGCGGCGCTGGGCGCGCGCCTCGGCAGCGACGTGCCCTGGTTCTTCGCGGGGGGGCCGGCCATCGCCTCGGGGCGCGGCGAGCGGATCGTCGCGGTGCCCGGCCTGCCGATGCTCCACGGCGTGATCGCCTGCCCGGCCACGGGGCTCTCGACGGCCGCGGTCTATCGGGAGTGCGTGCCGTCGGCGGCGCGGGCCGGCGACGCGGCGCGGCTCGCGGCGGCGCTGGCGCGCGGCGACCTCCGTGCGGCCCTCGGGATCATGCACAACGACCTCGAGCCCCCGGCCCGGAGGCTTTCGCCGGACGTGGCGGCGCTGCTCGGCGCCCTGGCGGCGGCGGGCGCGGCCGGTCCGATGCTCACCGGCAGCGGCAGCGCCTGCTTCGCGCTGTCGCGCAGCCGAACCGAGGCCCGCGCGATCGCCGCCCGCCTTCTCGCGGCGGGGTGGCCGGGGGTGTTCGTGGTGCGCGTGGGGGGATGGCCGGGGGTCTGATCGGCGGCACGGGGTGCGGGTTCCTCGAGCGGGGGGCTGGCATGGAGATCACCGAGGTCCGGATCAAGTTGATCGACGATCCCGCCGAGCGCCTGCTCGCGTTCTGTTCGATCACACTGGCCGGCGCGTTCGTCGTGCGCGACCTGAAGATCATCGTCGGGCCGTCCGGCCCCTTCGTGGCCATGCCCAGCCGCAAGCTCTCGTCGCACTGCCCCGCCTGCGGCTTCAAGAACCCGCTCCGGGCCGGCTACTGCAACCAGTGCGGCAAGAAGCAGCCGGAGACGACGGTGCCGCGCGACACCGACGGCCGTCCCCGGCTCTATGCCGACATCGCCCACCCCATCCACGCCGCCGCCCGCGAGGCGATCCAGCGCCGCGTGGTGAGCGAGTACGAGGCCGAGCTCGACCGGGCCAAGCAGCCGGGCTACGTGTCGCGTTACGACGAGATCGGCGACGAGGAGCACCGCCCGCCGCGGCGCGGCGGCTGACGGGCCGCGGCGGGGGGCGAGGGGTGCGGGCCCGGCCGCGCGATGGCACAATCAGGG
>CAISKG010000411.1 GCA_903885855.1 uncultured Planctomycetaceae bacterium | reverse complement strand
GACGATTTCCGCGGGCCGTCAGCCGGGGGCAGGGACACGGGGAGCGGGCCGCGGCCGAACCGAACCTTGACCCCGCGCCCGGCACCGCGAAGGGTTGGACGACACCGGAGCGGACCGCGTGCCCCGCGCACGCGGGCCGCGCCGGCGATCACTTCCGGACGACGAGGGGCCAGACGCCGTCGCGCGGCAGCGCCGCGACGGCCAGGCAGGGCGTCGGCCGATGCGGAGGGGGCCAGCCGCCCCTGCCGCCACGGTCGTGCCGCACCGCGAGGGATTCCGGTGCACCCGTCGGGCAGCGGACGCCATCCGCAGCCCTTCCGGGAGTCCTCCGATGTGCTTCTCCGTTCCGCGGAATCTCCGCGCGCTATTCGCCGCCGCCATCCTGTGCGCCCCGTCCGCCGCGGCCCATGCGGGCACCTTCACCTTCGGGGGCAGCCTCGGCGGCAGCCGGCCGGTGTCGGCCGAGGCGACGTTCGTCACCTCGGGCACGACGCTCACGCTCACGCTCCGCAACACCTCCCCCACCGCCACGACGATCCATCCGGAGCAGGTGCTGACGAGTTTCTATTTCGACCTGCTCGACACCGACGGCACGCGCGTGCCGCTCGTCTGCACCGGCGCCTCGGGCAACGTCTACAAGCTCGTCGGCGGCGGCCAGCCGGCCACGCCCTACCTCTACACCCCGGCGGCGACCGCCGGCGGCAGCCCCGTCTACACGCCGGTCACGCTCCCCCCCGCGCAGCCCAGCGACATCCTCGCGACGAAGAAGGGGGACGACAGCTGGATGTTCCGCAGCGGCCTCGACACCAGCCGCGAGCCGCACTGCTTCTACGGGATCGGCACGGTCGGCAACAGCACGCTCGATCCCAACAATTTCCCCGCGAAGATCGTCAATCAGATCGAGTTCGGGATCTTCGCCGGGTCGGGCTCCGATCCCGCCGGGCTCCTCAAGGTGCGGATGCCGTACCTCGTGAAGGACTCGGCGACGTTCACCTTCACCTCGACGATGAATCTCGACGCCTTCGTCGTTCGTGATCCGTTCGTCTTCGGCTTCGGCACCAACCCCGATCAGATGATCGTGCTCGCCCCCGAGCCCTCCGGCACGGCGCTGGTGGCCGCGGGGGCGCTCGCGGCGGGAGGGGTGGCCTGGGGCCGGCGGGCCCGCGCGGCACGCCGCGCCCGCGGTGCCGGTGTCGAGGCCTGAACCGGCCCGCGGTGGTGCCTGCGGGGCGGGCGGGGGGCGTCGCATCGAGCGTCGGACACTCCGGCAGCGGAGTGGTATCCTGTGGGCCATCCCGAACGCAAAGGAGCACCGATGCCCGCCCGCCCCGCCTCCCGCCGCCGCTTCCTGGCCCGCACCGCCGCCGGTGCGGCCGTCGCCCTCGTGCCGGGCCTGCCGCTGGTGCGCCGCGCCGCCGCCGCCGCCTCGCCCAACGAGCGGCCGGTGTTCGCCACGATCGGCCTGCGCAACCAAGGCTGGGCGATCACCGAGAAGTCGGTGAAGTTCGCCGACTTCGCGGCCCTGGCCGACCTCGACGAGGGGGTCCTCGGCACGAACGTCGCCAACGTCGAACGCGCCCAGCGCCGCAAGCCCGACGCCTACGCCGACTACCGGCGGATCCTCGAGCGCAAGGACGTCGACGCCGTGATGATCGCCACGCCCGACCACTGGCACACCAAGATCGCCGTCGAGGCCATGCGCGCCGGCAAGGACGTCTACTGCGAGAAGCCGCTCACCCTCACCATCGACGAGGGGAAGCTGATCGAGCGGGTCGTGAAGGAAACCGGCCGCGTCTTCCAGGTGGGGACGATGCAGCGCACGGAGTCCGACGGCCGCTTCCTCCTCGCGGTGGCGCTGGTGCGGCACGGGCGGATCGGGAAGGTGACGAAGGTCACCTGCGGGATCAACGGCATGGAGCCCTCCCCCGAGATCCCCGAGGCACCGGTGCCCAAGGGGCTCGATTGGGACGCCTGGCTCGGCCCGGCGCCGGCCGTGCCCTACCGGGCGCTGCCTGAATTGCGCGAGGGCTACGGCGGGGGCGTGCCGCTGTTCAGCAACTGCCACTACTCCTTCCGCAACTGGCACGAATACTCCGGCGGCAAGCTCACCGACTGGGGCGCGCACCACGTCGACATCGCCTGCTGGGCGCTGGGGGCCACCGACACCGGCCCGAGCCGGGTGACGCCGGTGGAGTACACGCTGCCGGTGCCCTACCGCGACGGCCACCCCACCGTGGCCGACCGCTACAACGCGGCGACCGAGTTCCAGATCCGCGCCGCGATGCCGGACGGCGTGGAGATGATCATCACCAGCGCCGGCGACAACGGCATCCTCTTCGAGGGGACGAAGGGGCGCTTCTTCGTCAATCGCGGCAAGATCACCGGCACGCCGGTCGACGACCTGAAGGCCGATCCCCTCCCCGGCAATGCGATCGAGGAGATCTACGGCGGGCCGGTGAGCGAGAACCACACCGCCAACTTCATCGACGCCATGCGGTCGCGGAAGCAGCCGATCTCCGACGTCTGGTCGCACAACCGGATGCTGGAGATCTGCCACCTCTCCAACATCGCCATGCGGCTCGGCCGCGAGATCACCTGGGATCCGGCCGCCCGGCACGTCGTCGGCGACCCCCAGGCCGACGCCTTCCTCGCGCGCGAAAGCCGCACGGGCTACACGATCGACGGCGGGGCCTGAGCGGCCGCGCTCACGGCACTCCTGCCGCGTCGCTCGGCCCGCG
>CAISKG010000410.1 GCA_903885855.1 uncultured Planctomycetaceae bacterium | reverse complement strand
GGCGCGGGGAGCGGATTCGCAGGCGCCACCACCTGTGGCACGATCGCCTGCACCGGCCGGCCGGCCGGGGCAGGCTCCTCGGGGAATGCCAGCACGGGATCGGCGACCGGAGGCAGCGGCACCGCCTCCTGCCCGACAGCCGCGCCGGCCGTCGCGAGCATCGCGCACGCGGCGAGCACCACTCCGATCCCGGGCGCCTGGCGTCGTCGTGGCATCGGCGTCATCCCTGCGGCGGGCCCGGCGGGAATGCCAGGGGGGCGGGAATGGTCGCGGCCGGCCGGCCCCGGCTCAAGGGCACTTTTCAGCCGTGAATCCGGGCTCCCCTGCCCCGGCCGCGGGCCCGCTGCCCCAAGCGTCGCCCCGAACGCAGCGGAACCGCGGCGATCGCCACCCCGAGAAGCGAGATCACGGCCCACATGCCGATCGACCGCCACGGCGATCCGCCCGCCCCCTCGTGCCCTCCCCCGTCGGCCGGCCCATGCCCGTCATGGGCGCCGTCGGCCTCCTCCCGCTCCGCCGATGGCACCGTCCTGTCGATGACCACGACGCCGGGAGGAACGACCCGGAGGCCGGCATCCGGCATGACCATCTCGGAGTGCCCCCCCTCCCCGTGCCCGGCATCGCTCCTCTCCACCTGCCGTGCGGCGAATACAACGAACACCAGCAGCGCCGCGAGGACGAGCCCGACGAGCACCCCGAACGCCAGCAGCATGCCGCCGAGGCCCGGGCCACGGCGCCCCACCCCGTCCTCCGCGAACGCGCCCCGGTCCCGGGCGCCTCCGTCCCCCGGCTCCGCGCCTCCCAGCGCCCGCCGGAAGACCGCGGTCACTCCGTCGGCGCCGCGGTGGTGATCCACGAGCGCCTCCCGCACGGCCCGCGTGTCGATGTTCAATTCGCGCGCGATGTCGAGGATCGACTCCTCGCCGAGCGCGTCGCGCCCCTCCGCCTCGAAGGCCATCGCCCGCCCGACGACATGGGGCAGATCCCCCTCCCCGACGCGCTCGCGCGGCGGGAGGGCCCCCGGCGCGGGGCGACGGTGCCAGGGCACGGCATCGGCCCATGTGCCGGCGGCGGCATCGAGCCCCGTCGCGGCGCCGCCGGCCTCGGGCACCCCTTCGAGCGCCTCGAGCGCCGCCGCCGCGCTGGGGAAGCGTTCGGCCGGATCGCGTGCCACCAGCCGATCGATCCACGCCGCCGCGGCGGCCGACAGCTCGGGCCGCGCCGCGCCGATCGGTGGGATCGATTCCGTGGTCACGCGCCGCAGCAGCTTCAGCGGGCTCGCGGCCTCCAGCGGCGGCCGGCCCAGGAGCATCTCGTGGAGCGTGGCCCCGAGCGCGTACAGATCGCTCGCGGGGGTGGCCTCGTCGCCGAGGGCGACCTCCGGCGCGAGGTAGGCGAGCGTGCCCAGGAGCGTGCCGGTGGCGGTCAGCGACTGCCCGCGGTCGGGGCTCGTGGCCAGGCCGAAATCGGTGAGCTTGTAGGTGCCGGCCGCGGGGCCGCTCGTCGCCAGGAGAATGTTGGCCGGCTTGATGTCGCGGTGCACGATCCCCGCCGCGTGCGCCGTGGCCAGGCCCGTGAGCACCTGCCGCGCACAATCGAGCACGGCCGACGAGGACCGCGGGCCGGCGGAGCGCACGATCTGCTGCACGCTCCTCCCCGGCACGAACTCCATCGCCAGGTACGGCGGCCGGGCCTCGGGCGCGTACTCCCACACCTGCACGATGTGCGGCGAGGCCAGCGCCGCCGCCGCCCGCGCCTCCTCGCCGAAGCGCCGCACGGCCTCGCCGCCGAACGGGCCGTCGACCACCTTCACCGCCGCGTCGCGGCCGAGCGCGTCGTCGCGGCCGCGCCACACGCTCCCCATCCCGCCGCGGCCGAGCAATCCGAGGATCCGGTAGCGCCCGATCCGCGCGGGGATCCCCTCGCCGCCCGCCGCGTCGCCCCGGGCGCTCCAGGCCCCGTGGCCCCCCTCGGGCACCGCCCCCCACACGGACGTCCCGCCCCCCATCCTCATCCACCGCTCGTAGCGGGCCGGGGGAATCATCGCCTTGAGGATTCCAGCGAGCAGATAGAGCATCATCCCCGGCACCACGCCGGTGCAGAGCGTGGCGATGACGACGACGGTGCGCACGTTGTCGACCGGCACGTCGAGCCGCCGGGCCAGGTCCGCGCACAGCCCGAGCAACTGCGGCCGCGGCGTTTCCCGCGCCTGCCCCGCCCGCCCACGGCCGAGCACCACGGCGGCGACGACGTACGCCATCAGTCCGGGCACGATGCCGGTGAAGAGCGTCACCGCCGCGGTGAGGACGCGCACCCCCTTCACCGGCACCCCGAGACGCCGGGCCATGCGGTCGCACACGCCGAGCAGCACCGCCCCGCGGCGGTCCCAGTCCACCGCGCGGGCCAGCCACACCAGCGGCAGGACCACGACGGCCAGCGCGGTGATCGCGAGGGCGAAGAGGGTCGGCACCACGGCATTCACGTTGCGGTTCCCCGGGGATCAGGTGCGTTCAGGAGCCGACGGGAGCAGGCAGGCCAGCAGCAGGTACGCCACCAGCCCCGGCCCGACCCCCGAGAGGACGATCGCCGCCGCGGCCAGCACGCGCACCGCGAGCACCGGGATCCCCTGCCGCCGCGCCACGCGCCAGCAGACGCCCAGCAGCCGCGGCCCCGGCCGGGAGGGCCAGGCCGCCAGCAGCGAGGGGAACACGATCGCCGCCACGGCACCGTAGACGACGATCTCGAGCACTCCGAACATGGCGAACTGCGGAATCATGAGAGCCTCCGGATGATCGGGCAGCGTGGATCGGATCGCGCGTCGCGGCGCTCGCGCCGCATCACTCCCGCCGCCCGCCCCCCAGCTCGCGCTTGAGCCGCTCGAGCTCCTCCTCCACCCCCTCGCTCGCCTCCAGCGCCGCGAACGCCTCCTCGAGCGACGGCTTCTGCAGGTCGGGATCGATCTCCGCGAAGGCCTCCATCCGCTCGATCCGCTGCTCCAGCTGATCGAACCGGCTCACGGCATCGTATCGCGTCGCACGTTCGATCACGCCCCGCGTCTGTTGGTGCGACCGCGCCCGGCGGTGGCGCTCGACCAGCAGCCGGTGCCGCTGCCGGGCATCGGCGAGCTTCGCCTCCACCGCGGCGATGTCCTCCTTGAGCCCCGCCACCACCGTCTCGCAGCCGGCCGCCTCGGCGGCATGTGCCTCGCGCAGTTCCTCGAGCCGGCGCCGCTCCCGGATCGCCTCGCGCGCCAGATCCTCGCGCCCCTTCTCGATCGCCAGCCGCGTCCGCTCCTCCCAGGTCGCGATCGCCTTCGCCGCCGCCTCCGTGGCCCGCTCGGCCCGCTTCCGCGAGGCGATCGCCCCCGCGCAGTTGGCCTTCACCTCCACGAGCGTGTCTTCCATCTCCTGGATCATGAGCCGGATCAGCTTGTCGGGATCCTCCGCCGCGTCGAGCATGGCGTTGAGGTTGGAGTTGACGATGTCCTTGAGCCGCGTGAAGACACCCATGGGTGAGGTTCCTGGCGTGGGGGATGGGGTGTGACGCCGTGGACTCAAAGCGAACGCCGTGCCAAACCGGCGGGGCATTCGTCTTTGGGTCTCGGGGGCTTCGGGTCTCGGGGGCTTCGGGGTGGCCCGTGCCCCGTCGCCCGGACGTTCGCTGCGGCCCTCCGGGCCTCCACTCACTCC
>CAISKG010000409.1 GCA_903885855.1 uncultured Planctomycetaceae bacterium | reverse complement strand
CGTGCCTGCCGAGCGGCTCCCGGCCCTCGTGCCTGCCGAGCGGCTCCCGGCCCTCGTGGTGGGCGACACCCGGCTCTTGGTGCGCTGCGTCGCGCGGCTCCTCCACCGGGCGGGCTGCGTCTGCGACGTGGTCACCGGCTCCTACGCCTTCGGTCCCTCGCGCGCGGTGCGGCGCGTGGTCCGGGCCGATTCGCCGGCGGCGGCCCTGGCGGCGGCCGTCGACTGGCAGCGCGTGCACGGCGGCCTGGTGGTGCCCTGCGACGACCGCTTCCTGCGCACCGTGCGCGAGTCGGGGCTCGAGCCGGCGGAGCAGTGCCGACTCGTTCCCGTGACCGGCCCGGAGCATCTCCCTGCCGTCGCCTCGAAGGTGGGCCTGTCGCGGGCCCTCGAGGGTGCGGGAGTGCCCACGCCGCGGTTCCGGGTGGCGGCGGGGGCCGGCGACCTGCCGGAGGCGTGCCGGTCGATCGGTTGGCCGGTCGTGGTGAAGGTCGATCTCTCCTGGGCGGGGGAGGGGGTGCACCGCTGCGCCGCGCTCGACGATGTGCGGCGGCTCGTGGACCGCGCGCCTCCCGGGCCCTTGCTCGTGCAGGAGTGGATCGACGGCGTGGCGATCGACCTGTCGGGGTTTTTCCGCGACGGCCGGCCGGTGCATTTCGTCCATGCCGAGTTGCTCGTCACGGACGGCGGCCCCTTCGGTGTGTCGAGCGTGCGGCGCTACTGCGGGCTCGAGGCCTTCGGCCAGGAGCTGTATGACGCCGTCGCGGGGATGGCGGCGGCCCTGGGGCTGCATGGTTTCGCCAACGTGACGGCGATCCGCCGCGCCGGCGACGGCCGGCTGTTGTTCATCGAGGCTGACCAGCGGCCGAACCTGTGGGTCGACATGGCGCGGCACCGTGGCGACGATCCGGCGCCGGCGATTCGCGCGGCGCTGTGCGAGGGGTGGACGATGGCCTGGCCGCCGCCGGTGGGCGAGCCTCCGGAGCTGGTGATCGGCCATGTCCTGCGTGTGCCGGCGTGGGAGGTGTTCCTTGGCCGGCACGGCACCTGGCGGCAGCTTTTGGACCACGAGCCGTTCGAGTTGGCGTGGCGGCTGTCGGGGCCGTTTGGCCGTGCGGCGACGCGGCTGGTGAAGGGGCTGGGGCGTGGTGTGTCGCGCCGGCTTCCGCGTGGGCGCGGGCCGCGGTGAGGAAGCGGTGAGGGCGCGGAGGGACCGCGGGCAGGGCGCGGCGAGGGCGCTGCAAAACCGCGGCGCGGCCGTGGCGACGCCGCGGCGAGACCGCGGATAGGGCATGGAGGCGGCGCGTCCGGTGCGGGCTCGGCGGGTGAGGGGCGCCGAAACCGGGCCAGCGCCGCAGCGCCTGGTAGAATCGTGCGATCCGCTCCATCGCCCGAGCCCCCCCGTGCCGGGGGCATGGCACGGAGCCGATTCGCGCCCCCGTAGCTCAGTGGATAGAGCGACGGTTTCCTAAACCGTAGGCCGCAGGTTCGATCCCTGCCGGGGGTAGTTTTTTTGAGCCGCATTCAGGACGTCCAGCGATTTTTCGCGGGATTCATGAAGGGGTGACGGCTCCTGAACCCCGCTGACGGGCGTTGATGGTGCCGGATTTGGTGCCGGAATTCCGGTCGCCGCCTCCCAGTCCGCCGGCCGCACCGCGTGGTCGTGCCGGCGCCGCATCCGGGCCGAGTTGCCGACCCACGCGTCGATCGCCTTCTCGGGGATCCCGCGCCGCTCGAGGTCGTCGGAGTGCCCGGCTTGGATTTCCTGTACCAGGCGATGGGAGGGCTCAGGGTTGGGTGTGACCGAGGCAGAAGCCGCGGTGCCGCACGAGCGCGTTCGACTCGCCGAGTGCGGCCGCGACGGCCGTCGCGAACTGTTTATCGGAGCGGGGTGGCACGGGTAGACTCCCTCCCTGTCGGGGGGGCGAAAGGACGACCCGGGCGGCGAGCGTCGTCGCCGGCGGGGGTCGAGCGCCACCGCCGACGTGCCGGGCGCCTGGGTCGCGGAGCGCTAGGCTCAGACTGGAGATGGCTTGGCCTGGGGCTACGAGGCAAGCACGTGGAAATCGCGGAGCAGCGAAGTGACGAGCCGGCTGGCGTGCCGGGCGATGATCGCCCGCACGACCTGTGGTCACTCGTCGAACGGCACGAAGCGATGGCCGATAGCCGGCTCGTAGGGCGACTCATGGAATCGTTCGGCGTATTCGTTGCCGCCCCAGCGGGAGGCGCCGATGCCGCCGGGCATGACGAGTGCCGCGGCGTAGACGATCCGTTCGTCGGTGGCCGCGCCGGACATGCCGGCCGAACGGGAGAAGACCGCCGGGCCGTCGATCTCGAGATCGGTGCATCCGACGGCGGCGAGGGGCGCGAGGTGCTCGTTGAGGATCGGGATGGTG
>CAISKG010000408.1 GCA_903885855.1 uncultured Planctomycetaceae bacterium | reverse complement strand
GCCCCCCCGCGGAGGCGACCGCGGTCGCCCCGGCGAGAAGGGGCCGAAGCGCGAGCGGCGCGGCGACCGCGCGCCCGCCTCGGCCTTCAATGACGTCCTCCGCCACTCCCGGCAGGTCGATCTTCCCAACCTCCGCGGCGGGCTCGAGGAGGATCTCGAGGCCGAGTTTCAGGCGGCGCTCGAGGGGGTCGAGGTGGAGACGATCCTCGCCACCGCGGCGAGCCCGAAGGCGGCGGCCCTGCTCGAGCCGGGCACGCGTGTCAGCGGGACGGTCATCTCCGTCGGCCCCGACACCGCCTTCCTCGATCTCGGCGGTCGCCGCCAGGGCGCGCTCAAGCTCATCGGTCTCGACGGCAACCCGGAGATCGGGGCGGTCCTCGAGCTCTCCGTGGGCGGATTCAACGAGGAGGACGGCCTCTACGACGTCGCCCCGGCCAACCGCGCCGTGGCGGTCGAGGATTGGTCGCAGCTCGAAGCCGGGATGATCGTCGCCGCCCGGGTCACCGCCGCCAACAAGGGGGGCGTGGAGTGCGACGTCGCGGGGCTGCGCGGCTTCATGCCGGCGAGCCTCGTGAGCAACTGGCGCGTCGAGAATCTCGAGGAGATGGTCGGGCAGACCGTCGAGGCGCTCGTCACCGAGATCGTGCCCGCCGCGCGTCGGCTCGTGCTCTCGCGACGGGCCGTCCTCGAGCGGCAGGCCGCCGACGCCCGGCAGAAGATGCTCGAGACGCTCGAGATCGGCGATCTCCTCGACGGCATCGTGCGGTCGGTGCGCGAGTTCGGGGCCTTCGTCGACATCGGCAACGGCGTCGACGGCCTCGTCCACGTCAGCCAGATGTCGTGGGAGCGGGTCAAGAACCCCGCCGACCTGCTCGAGGTCGGGCAGAAGGTGCGCGTCGCCGTGAAGAACGTCGACCGCCAGACCGGCAAGATCGGCCTCTCGATCCGCGACACCGTGGAGAGCCCCTGGAAGAACGCCGCCGACAAGTACCACGTCGGCGCCGCCGTCCGCGGGGTCGTCAGCCGGATCGCGCAGTTCGGGGCGTTCGTCCGCCTCGAGCCGGGCGTCGAGGGGCTGGTGCACGTCTCGGAGCTCGCGCACCGGCACGTACACAGCGTGTCGAGCGTGGTGCGCGAGGGGGAGGCGGTGGAGTGCAAGGTGCTCACCTGCGACCCCGACGAGCAGCGGATCTCCCTCTCGATCAAGGCCCTCGCCACGGCGCCGGCGCCCGCGGCGGCCGCCGGGGAGGCACCCGTGGAGGAGCCGCAGGCCGAGGAGCCGCCGCCGCCGGTCCGCAAGTCGCACGCGCCGCTCAAGGGGGGCCTGACGGGCCGCTCCGACGGGGAGAAGTTCGGCCTCAAGTGGTGACGGGGTCGCGGCCGCCCGGCGGCCGCGACGCTTCCCCGCACTGCTGCCCCGCGTGATCGGGCCGCCGGCACGGCGGCCCGGCCCTTCAGGCAGCCCTTCGCCCGGCTCAGAAGATCCCGTCGATCGGCGTCCCGGTGGAGATCGGCACCGGCCGGCCGTCGGGCATGGTGAGAACCGTCGCCGGATCGACGCCCAGCGTCCGCACGATCGTCGCCGCCAGATCCTCCGGCGTGGTGGGATGCTCGGTGGGGTATTCGCCGCGGGCGTCCGACGCGCCCCAGGTCGTGCCGCCGCGCACCCCCGCCCCGGCGATCACGGCCGGAAAGAGGGTGCTCCAGTGGTTGCGCCCCCACGTGGGCGTGGGCTTGGCCGTGCGGCCCATCTCCCCCAGCGCCACCACGAGCGTCTCGGCCAGCAGCCCGCTCCGCTCGAGGTCGATCAGCAGCGCGGCGAGGGCCTGGTCGAAGGTGGGGAGGAGGAAGCGGCGCACGTCGTCGGAGTGGACGTGCGAATCCCAGCTGTAGCCGTCGCAGCAGTCGTAGTGGACCGTCACGAAACGCGTGCCGGCCTCGACGAGGCGCCGCGCCATCAGACAGGCCTGGCCGAAGAGATGGCGGCCGTAGGCGTCGCGCACGGCCGCGGGCTCACGGTCCAGGTCGAGGGCCTCCCGCGTGCGCGGGCTGGTGACGAGCCCCAGGGCCCGCTCGCGGAGGCGGTCGATCTCGCGGCCGCGCTGGCCGTCGAGGATGCGGCGCTGGGCGTCGAACGACTCCAGCAGCCCGGCCCGGCGCCGGAGGCGGTCGGCCTCGGCGGCACCGACGGGCTCGAGCCCCTCGATGCGGCAGCGCAGCTCGTCGTCGTCGCAGTCGCGCCAGTAGGGATTGTCGGCGAGGCTGCGGCGGTCGACCTTCGTCGTCAGCGCGTTGACGCTCGATCCGAGCCAGCCGCCATATTCCCCGGGGCGGACGTATTGCCCGTTCTCCTGGAGGCGGCCGAGCCGGTTGGGCACCACGGCGTAGGCGGGCAGGTCGCGCGGCACGCCCCGCGAGCCGCGCTGCTCGAGATGCTCCACCACCGAGCCCATCGAGGGCCAATCCTGGGGCGTGGCGTTGAAGCCACCGCCGATCGGCAGATGCCAGCGGTGGCCGGTCTGCACGTAATGGCCGCCGCCGCTGTGGTCGTTGAAGTCGTGCGTCATGGAACGGATGACGCAGTAGCGGTCGGAGACCTCCGCCAAGCGCGGGAGATGCTCGCAGATCCGCAGCCCCGGCGTCCGGCATCCGATCGGGCTCATCGGCCCGCGGATCTCGGCCGGCGCGTCCGGCTTCATGTCGAACGTCTCGAACTGGCTCGGGCCCCCGAAGAGGAACAGGAAGATCACCGACCTGGCGCGGGCGCCGGGGCCGCCGGGGAGCGGCAGGGCGGCCTCCTCGGCGGAGAGGATTCCCGGGAGCGACAGGCCGAAGAGCCCCGCGCCGCCGGCCTGGAGCATGGCGCGGCGGCCGTAGCGTCGGGAGAGGGGCGCGGGAGACCCGAGGATGTCGAGCATGGCCGGCTCCCGCCGGGCGCACCATGCCGTCCCCCCCTTGGGAACCGGCGAATCGTTCGCGCCCGTACCGGGAGTATACGTCGCGGCGCGGCTCCGGGTCAGGGCCGATCCGGCGGCCCGGCGCCCAACGCCGCCGCCCCGCGGCGCCTCATTCCCCCGCCACCTCGCCGTCGGCGATCGAGCACAGGGCCGCGAACACCGCCGGGGAGACGTCGGCGGCCATGAGGCGCGTGGAGCCGTCGCCGAAGACGACGTTCGCGCCGGCGGGATGCTGGGAATACATCTGGTCGACGTGCCCGGCGGTCGCGTTCGGGGGATGGACGCCCCCCGCCGGCGAGCCGGAGTGGACGAGCACGAACGTCGCCGCCGGCCCGGGGGGCGTGGCGGCGTGGCGCGGCTCGGGCGTGCACAGCGCGCCGGGCACGATCCCCGCCCAGGTCTTCGGCGACAGGGCCTGCGAGTGTTCGCCGATGAAGATCGTCTGCGAGAGCCCGTCGCGGACGTCGGCGGGGCGGACGCGCGAGTTGCGGTACAGCGGCCCGTTGGCGAGGCCGTTCCAGTCGTCGCGCGTGGGGTGCGTGTTCCAGGGCTCGAAGTGGCCGGCGTTGGCGGCGTAGTCGCTGCGCCCCAGCGCCACCGCCGACGCGCCCGCGGCGGCGGGAATCTCGAACGCCGTGCGCGGCCCGGTGGACGACGGGCAGAGGAACAGCGGCAGCGGCAGCGCCACCAGCGCCCGGTTCACCGGATCGGCGACGCCACGGACCTGGTCGTAGCGGACGGCGATCGTCCCCTCCTCGCAGTACGGCAGCAGCGCCAGCCCCCAGCCTGTGCCGGGGGGGGCGTCGCCGGTGGCCGCGTCCCGCGCCGGCGCGGCGGGGTCGGTGAGGTAGCCGGCCGGGAAACGGACGCGTGCGGCGGCGTGCGAATGGAGCGCCAGGCCGATCTGGCGCATGGCGCTGGCGCACTGCGTGCGCCGGGCCGCCTCGCGGGCCGCCTGCACCGCCGGGAGCAGCAGCCCCACGAGCGTCCCGATGATCGCGATCACCACCAGGAGCTCGACGAGCGTGAACGCGCGCCGCCCCCTTCTCCGCCCCGCCGTCGCCCCGTGCATGACACCCTCCCTCGACCCGTGAGATTTTGGTCACTCAAAAACTATATTTTGAGCGACCAAAAAAGTCGAGCCCCCGGTCGGCGGAGCGCGCGGCACCGGTCAGGTCAGCAGGTCCGTCACCACGCGGCCGTGGACGTCGGTGAGGCGGTAGTCGCGCCCCTGGAAGCGGTAGGTGAGGCGGGTGTGGTCGTAGCCGAGGCAGTGGAGGATCGTGGCGTTGAGATCGTGGACGTGGACGGGGTCGCGCACGACGTTGTAGCCGTAGTCGTCGGTCTCGCCGTGGACGTGGCCCCCCTTGATCCCGCCCCCGGCGAGCCACACCGAGTAGCAGCGGCCGTGGTGGTCGCGGCCGTAGTCGTCCTGCAGCCCCCCCTGTCCGTAGACGGTGCGGCCGAACTCGCCCCCCCAGACGACGAGCGTGTCGTCGAGGAGGCCGCGCTGGCGGAGATCCTCGAGGAGGGCGGCCTGCGGCTGGTCGACGTCGCGGGCCTGCTTGGGGATGTTGGTGGGCAGGCCGCCGTGCTGGTCCCAGCCGCGGTGGTAGAGCTGCACGCAGCGCACGCCGCGCTCCAGGAGCCGCCGGGCGAGGAGGCAATTGGCGGCGAAGGTGCCGGGGCGCCGGGCGTCGTCGCCGTAGAGGCGGAAGGTGCGCTCGCTCTCGCCGCCGGTGTCGGTGAGCTCCGGCACCGACGACTGCATGCGGAAGGCCATCTCGTACTGCGCGATCCGGGTGGCGATCTCGGCGTCGCCGGTGCGCCGCCACTGGCGGTCGTTGAGGGCCGCGAGCCCCTCGAGCATCGTCCGGCGCAGCTCCCGGCCCATCCCCGGGGGATCGGAGAGGAACAGCACCGGGTCGCCGGCGGAACGGAACTTCACCCCCTGGTGGCTCGAGGGGAGGAAGCCCGCCCCCCACAGTCGCTCGAGCAGGCCCTGGTTGGCGTCCTTGCCGGTGCCGTGGGAGATGAGCACCACGAACGCCGGCAGGTCGTCGGCGTCGCTCCCCAGGCCGTAGGACAACCAAGCCCCCAGCGACGGCCGGCCCGGCTGCTGCGAGCCGGTCTGCACGAAGGTGATCGCCGGGTCGTGGTTGATGGCCTCGGTGTGCATCGAGCGCACCAGGCAGATCGAATCGACGGCCCGCGCGGTGCAGGGGAGGAGCTCGGAGATCGCCGTGCCGCTCGAGCCGGCGGGGGCGAAGCCGAACTTCGGCGCGATCACCGGGAAGCTCTTCTGGCCGCTGGTCATGCCGGTGAGCCGCTGCCCCTGCCGGATCGAGTCGGGGAGCTCCTGACCGTGGAACTCGCGCAGGCGCGGCTTGGGGTCGAGGAGCTCGAGATGGGAGGGCCCGCCCGACTGGAACAGGTACACCACCCGCCTGGCGCGCGGCGCGTGGTGCGGGCCCACCGCCCCGCCAACGCCCGCCGGCGCCCCCAGGCCGTCGCGCGCCAATAGCGCCGCCAGCGCCGCGGTGCCCACGGCGGCCGCCTGGCCGCGGAGAAGCACGCGGCGGTTGACGGCGGCGAGGAGGTCGTCGAGGGGGCGCATCGCTCGGGTTTCCGGGGGCGCGGTCAGGGCTTCGAGATCGTCTCGTCGAGGTTCAGGATCAGGCTCGAGAGCGTCGCCCAGGCGGCGGCGTCCCGGGCCTCCTCCCCCTCCACGGCAGCCCCGCGCCCCGCGGCGAGGAAGGCCGCCGCGGCGGCCGGATCGGCGCCGAAGTGGCGCCGCGCCCCCTCGAGCACCCGGGCCGCGAGGGCCGTCTCCTCGGGGGCCGGCGGGCGGGCCATCGCCATGCGCCAGGCCAGCGCGATGCGGCCGGCGTCGTCGGCCGCTCCGCCCCGCACGCGGTCGCCGAGGGCCCGCGCGGCCTCGAGGAAGGAGGGATCGTTCATGAGCACGAGCGCCTGCAACGGGGTGTTCGTGCGGCTGCGCCGTGCGACGCAGGTCTCGCGGTCGGGGGCGTCGAAGGTGGTCATCGACGGCGGCGGGCAGGTGCGTTTCCAGAAGGTGTACATGCTGCGCCGGTGGAGGCCGTCGCCGGTATCGGGCACGTAGGTCTCGCGCCGCTCCACCGACACGTCCTCCCACAGCCCCTCCGGCTGCCACGGCCGCACGCTCGGCCCCCCCACCTTCTCCACGAGCAATCCGGAGATCGCCAGGGCGTTGTCGCGCACGGTCTCCGCCGGGAGCCGCCCGCGCGGGCCGCGTGCCAGGAGCCGGTTGCGCGGGTCGCGGTCGTGGAGCGCCGCGGTGACGTGCGACGACTGCCGGTAGGTGGCCGAGAGGACGATCTCGCGGAGGATGGCGCGCACGCTCCAGGATCGCTCCACGAGCCGGATCGCCAGCCAATCGAGCAGCTCGGGGTGGCTCGGCGGCGCGCCCTGGATGCCGAAATCCTCGACCGTCTCCACGAGGCCCGTGCTGAAGAGCATCTCCCACCACCGATTCACCGCCACGCGCGCCGTGAGGGGATGGTCGGGCCGCGTCAGCCAACGCGCCAGTGCCAGCCGGTCACCCGCCTCGTCGCCGATCGGCCCGATCCGCGGCACGCCCGGGGAGACCGCCTCCCCCGGCTGGTCGTAGCGGCCGCGGACGAGGAGGTGCGTCCGCCGGCGCGGCGTCATCTCCCCCATGACCATCGTCACCGGCACCTGCCGGGCGATCTCGGCGAGACGCGCCGGGATGGCGGCGGCCTCCGCGCGCCACTGGCGCGAGGGGGCGTCGACCGCCTCGAGGTAGTGGCGGCGGAGCCGCGTCTCGAGCGCCGCGGGGCGCGCGCCGCGCGGCACCCGGAGGATCTCGGCGAGCGTGGCGGGCGTCTCGCCGGCCGCCAGGGCCGCCACTTCCTCCGCGGCCAGCGCCCGGCCGTAGAGCCGCACCTCGTCGATCCCGCCGCGGAAGGGGGCCGAGGCGCTGCGCCGGCCGATGCGCAGGGGCTCGCGCGTGCGGATCGTGCCATCGACGGCGTGGTCGGTGGTCGCCGTCGCCTCGCGCGGCAGGCCGTCGACGAAGATCCGCAGCCCCCCGGCCCGGCGCGAGCCGTCGTAGACCAGAGCCACGTGGTGCCAGGCCCCGAGCGCGAGCGGCTCCTTGGCGATCACCTTGAAGGCGCTGTCGGGCCAACGGTGGACCACGTGGCAGGCCGGCTTCCCGTCCTCGAGGATCAGATCCCAGCCGCGGAAGGCGTCGGCCTCGTCGATCTTCGAGATCACGGTCGACGGCTCGCCCGACGTGGGAAACACCCAGGCGGCGACGGCGAAGGGGGCGTCGGCCTCGAAGGCGCCGCCCTCCCCGACCTCGACGTGGGCACCGCCGTCGAAGTCGAGCGCGCCGCCCACGCGCCCCTCGCGCGGGGCGGGCGATCCCGACGCCGTGCCGGCCGGGGCCCCGGCGACGGCATTGGCCACGACCGCCCCGGCGGCGTCGTCGCAGGGAAAGCGGGCCACGAGGCCGGGGGGCTCCGCGGCGTCGCGGGACGCGGGGCCGAGCCCGTCCTCCCACGCCGCCACGGCACCGTCGACGGCCGCGGCGCGCTCGGCGAGGAGGCGCTCGAGTTCGTCGCGCCGCGCCGCGAGCGCGGCGCGCTCGGCCGTCTGCTCCGCCGAGGGAACCTCCAGGAGCGGTTCGGCCATCCGCCCCTGCGAATAGCCGACGACGGTGTCGGGCACGTTGTCGAAGAAGGCGGCGAAGCGGTAGTAGTCGAGCTGCGTGAAGGGGTCGTACTTGTGGTCGTGGCAGCGGGCACACTGCAGCGACAGCCCGAGGAAGGCCGTGGCCGCGGTGTGGACCCGATCGGCGACGTACTCGACCCGGTATTCCTCCTCGATGATGCCCCCTTCGGTGGTGAGCACGTGATTGCGGCTGAAGCCGGTGGCCACCTTCTGGGGCACCGTCGCCCCCGGGAGGAGATCGCCGGCGATCTGCTCGACGACGAAGCGGTCGAAGGGCATGTCGGCGGCGAACGCCCCGATCACCCAGTCGCGCCACGGCCAGAGGGTGCGGGTCTCGTCGTTGTTGTAGCCGTTGGTGTCGGCGTAGCGGGCGACGTCGAGCCACTGCATCGCCATCCGCTCGGCGTGGCGCGGGGAGGCGAGGAGGCGGTCGACGACGCGCTCGTGGGCCCCGGGCGCCAGGTCGGCGAGGAAGGCGTCGGTCTCCGCGACCGACGGGGGCAGGCCGGTCAGGTCGAGCGAGACGCGCCGCAGCCAGGTCGCCCGGTCGGCCTCGGGCGCGGGCTCGAGCCCCTCCGCCTCCAGCCGCGCGAGCACGAAGCGGTCGAGGTCGCCGCGCGGCCAATCCGCCCGGCGCACGGGCGGCGGCGGGGGGGACCGCGGCGGCTCGAAGGCCCAGTGGGCGGCGTAGGGGGCGCCGGCGGCGATCCAGCGGCCGAGGAGGTCGCGATCGCGGTCGGTGAGCGGCTTGCCGAACGCGTCGGGGGGCATGCGCTCCTCGCCCTGGGCGTGGATCCGCGCGACAAGCGCGCTCGCCGCCGGCTCCCCGGCCACGATCGCGGGCGCGCCGTCGCGGGGTTCGAGCGCCGCCTCGCGCTGGTCGAGGCGCAGGCCGGCCTGCCGTCCGGCGGCGTCGGGCCCGTGGCAGGCGAAGCAGTGGTCGGCGAGGATGGGGCGGATGTCGCGGGCGAAATCGGGCGGCGCATCCCCGGCGACGGCTCCCCAGGAAGCCCCCGCCGCCACGACCGCCCACACCGCGCCCCGGATCCGCATCGCCACCTCCCGCGCCCCTGGGGCGCCTCCCCGGAAGTATCCCCCGGGGGCGCCGATCCCCCAAGCCTGTGCCGGGGGATCAGCCGCGCGGGGGGCGGCCGCGGCGCGGCGGCTTCTCCTCCCCCTCCGCGCCGCCGATCCTCCCCGCCTCGCGCAGGCAGCGCCGCAGGAGGAACTCGATCTGGGCGTTGACGCTGCGCAGGTCGTCGTCGGCCCAGCGGCGCAGGGCCACGAGCACGGCGGGATCGAGGCGGACGAGGAAGGCGTCGCGGGGGGGCACGATCGGTGATCCGGCGCGGGGAGGGGATCGTCCGGCGTCAGTTGTAGAGGGTGCCGGTGTTCACGACCGGCTGGGCGTGGCGGTCGCTGCAGAGCACCACGAGCAGATTCGAGACCATCGCCGCCTTCCGCTCCTCGTCGAGCTCGACGATGCCGTCCTTGGCGAGGTGGTCGAGGGCCATGTGCACCATCCCCACGGCCCCCTCCACGATCTTCGACCGGGCCGCGACGATGGCCGACGCCTGCTGGCGCTGGAGCATGGCCGCGGCGATCTCGGCGGCGTAGGCGAGGTGGCTGATGCGGGCCTCGATGACCTCCACGCCGGCCTGGTCGAGCCGCGCCTGGATGTCCTCCTTGAGCTGCCGGCAGATCTCCTCGGTGTTGCCGCGCAGCGAGATCTCGTGATCCTCGCTGTCGTAGGGATAGCGCGTGGCCAGGGAGCGGAGCGCCGCCTCGCTCTGCACGGCGACGTAATCCTCGTAATCCTGGACGTGGAACACCGCCTCGGCGGTGTTCACCACGCGCCACACCACCACCGCCGAGATCTCCACCGGATTGCCGTGGCGGTCGTTGACCTTCGACGGCCGGCCGTGCGTCCGCCCCTGCTGCTCGATCACCTTGCCGGTGGCGGCGTCCTTCTTCTCGGGCGTCCGCGTGGAGCCGGTCTCGAAGTTCCGGATCCGCAGCGAGATCGGCCGCTTGGTGTAGAAGGGATTCACCCAGTGGAAGCCGGTCTGCCGCACCGTGCCCTTGTACTCGCCGAACAGCGAGCAGACGCGGGCCTCGTTGGGCGCCACGGCCATGAGCCCGGCGAGCACGAGCACGCCGGCCAGCACCGCCGGCACGACGAGAAACGGCATCGCGAAGGGGACGCCGCCGCCGATCGCGCCCGGCACGATCAAAAGCGGCGACGCCACCAGCGCCAGGCCGACCCACAGCCGGCCCCAGCCCGACGTGGGCTCGAGCGGAACTTCCTGGATGGTGACGGAGGGGGACGCGGTCGTGGGGGCGTTCATGGGAGCCTCCGGGGAGCAGCGGCGGGGAAACGCTTTCAATGCGACATCTCTATGATATCGCATTATGCGTGGCGGTCAAGCGCCGCAAACCGCGCTCTTGAAACGCCCTGCCCGAGCCGTCCGGGCCGCCCCGCCGAGCGATCCCGCGGATCACCCGGCCGTCGCGGGGCCGATCGTGCGCTTCCCCATCCAGGGGACGAGCGCCTCGGGCACCTCCACCGAGCCGTCGGCCCGCTGGAAGTTCTCCACGATCGCGATGATGGCCCGGCTCATGGCGATGGCGGTGCCGTTGAGGGTGTGGACGAAGTGCGTCCCCTTCTCCCCCGGCTTCTTGTAGCGGATCGCCAGGCGCCGCGCCTGGTAGTCGGTGCAGTTGGAGGTGCTCGTCACCTCCCCCCACTCGCCGGCCTCGCCGCGGCCGGGCATCCAGGCCTCGAGGTCGAACTTCCGGTACGCCGGGCCGCCGAGGTCGCCGCTGGCGGTGTCGATGACGCGGTAGGGGATGCCCAGGCCGTCGAACAGCGCGCACTCGAGCTCGAGCAGCTCCCCGTGCATCGCCTCGCTCTGCTCGGGGAGCGTGAAGGCGAACATCTCCACCTTCGTGAACTGATGCACGCGGTACAGCCCGCGCGTGGCGCGGCCGTGGGCCCCCGCCTCGGTGCGGAAGCAGTGGCTGATCCCGCACAGCCGCAGCGGCAGCTCGTCGGCCTCGAAGATCCGCTCGTGCATCGCCCCGCCGAGCGTGATCTCGGCGGTGGCCACGAGCGACAGATCGCTGCCGGTGATCGAGTAGATCTGCGTCTCCGGCCCGCGCGGCATGAAGCCGGTGCCCTCGAGGATCGAATCCCGCGCCACGTCGGGCGTGGTCATGACCGTGAAGCCGCGGCGCATGAGGATCTCGACGGCGTAGCGCGTCAGCGCGAGCTCCAGGAGCACGCCGTCGCCGGTGAGGAAATAGAACCCGTGCCCGGCCACCTTCGCCCCCGCGTCGAAGTCGAACAGCGCCAGCCGCGCGCCCAGCGCCACGTGATCCAGCGGCCTGAAATCGAACGTCGGCAGCGCGGCCTTCCCGCGGCGGATCTCCACCGCCGCGTCCTCGCCGCCGGTGGGGGCGTCGGGGTGGGTGAGGTTGGGGATCGCCCGGAGGATCTCGTCGCTCTCGGCGACGATCCTCCCCTGGCGCTCCTCGAGGGCCGCGATCTCCTCGCGGAGCCGGCGCCCCTCCGACTTGCGCCGCTCGCGCTCGGCGGCGTCGGGGGCCTGCCCGATCGATTTGCTGACCTGCCCGGCCTGCTGGTTGAGGCGGTCGATGTCGGCCTGGAACTGCCGGCGCAGCCGGTCGAGTTCGGCGAATCGGGCCACGTCGGCGGTCGATCCGCGGGCGCGGCAGTTGGCGGTCACCAGGTCGATGTTGTCGGACACGAAGCGGCGGTCGAGCACGGGGCGACTCCGGGATGTCACGCGGGAAAGGGAGGGTCCGCCGCGTATACTCTCCGGCACCGTCCGCCCGATCCCGCAGGAAGTGTGCCAGACCCATGCCCAGCGCCGCCAGTGCCGCCGCCGACCATGCCGGGGAAGCGGAGCCCGCCGACCACGGCGGCGACGCGTCGGCCGCCACGGCGGTGGTGGAGAAGCCCGCCGACACCGCCGCCCCGCCGCGC
Organism: uncultured Planctomycetaceae bacterium; assembly: GCA_903885855.1. Lineage (GTDB taxonomy): Bacteria > Planctomycetota > Planctomycetia > Pirellulales > UBA1268 > QWOP01. The sequence continues at coordinate 4,704 of CAISKG010000408.1, read as the reverse complement.
CCCCGCCGCCAGCCGCGCTACCACGTCGTGCTCTGGAACGACGACGACCACACCTACCACTACGTGATCACCATGCTCCGGGCTCTGTTCGGCCATCCCGCCGAACGCGGGCTGGCGCTGGCCAGGGAGGTCGACACGCGCGGTCGTGTGATCGTGCTGACCACCACCCGCGAGCATGCGGAGTTGAAGCGCGACCAGATCCATGCCTTCGGGGCCGACCGCCTCATCGCCGCCTCGAAGGGCTCGATGAAGGCCTCGATCGAACCAGACCGCTGACCACCCGGAGGCGTCGATGACGCTCGAATCCGCCGGCTACGTCACCGACGTGACGTACATCCCAGGCTTCTACCCCCAACTCGCCCCCACGGCCATCCGGCACATCGCGGCCCTCAACCGCGTCACGCCGCCGGCGCTCGACAAGGGCTTCCGCTACGTCGAGCTCGGCTGCGGGCTCGGCCGGGCGCTGACCACGCTCGCCGCCGCCGATCCGCGCGGCTCGTTCGTCGGCGTCGACATCAATCCGTCGCACACCTCCCAGGCCACGCGCGAAGCCGAGGCCGGCGGGCTCTCCAACGCGCGCTTCGTCACCGCCGACTTCGCCCACCTCCCCGACGACATCCGCGACGCCGACTTCATCACGCTCCACGGCGTGTGGAGCTGGGTGGCCCCCGAGGTACGGGCCGACATCCTGCGGATCGCGCGCGAGCGGCTCGCCCCGGGCGGGCTGCTGCTGGTGAGCTACAACGCCATGCCCGGCTGGGCCCACCTCCTCCCCATCCGCGGGATCCTGCGGCAGTACGCCGCCCTGCGCAAGGGCGACACCGCCCAGCGCGCACGCGAGGCGGTCGACTACCTCGCCTTCCAGCGCGACCAACAGGCGAAGTACTTCCTCGACAACCCCGGTGCCTCCAAGTACGTCGACACGATGCGCGAGCTCGACCCGCGCTATCTGGCCCACGAATACCTCAACGAGCACTGGACGAGCTTCTACTTCACCGAGGTGGCCGCGCAGTTCGCGTCGGCGGGGCTGACCTTCACCGGCAGCCTCCCCGTCCACATGAATTTCTGGGATCTGTGCGTACCGCCGAGCTTCCAGGAGCTCTTCCGCACCACCACCGACCGGCTCGTCACGGAGGCCCACAAGGACTTCTGCGCGAACACCATGTTCCGCTGGGACCTGTTCGCCAAGGATCCGCGCCCCCTCCCCGACGCCGCGGCGCGGATCCGCGCCGCCGACGACCTCCACTACCGCGTCGCGCGGCCCGGGATCACGCTGCCGTACTCGGCCAATCTCGGCATCGTCACCTCGACGGTCACGGGCGCGCCCTACGACACGCTCCTCGAGATCCTCGCCGGCCCGGGGCTGCGGCTCTCCCAGATCGTCGCCGACCCGCGCTTCGCCCAGGCGCCGCCGGACGACATCGCGCGGGCGCTCGACGCGGGCGTGGCGATGCGCCTCTTCGACGTCAACGCGGCGCCGCTGGCGGTCGCGCCCTCGGCTCCGGCCACGCACCCGCGGATGCCGCTGGCCTTCAACCGCTCGATGCTCGCCTCCGAGTTGTTCTCCGGGCGCGGCACGCCGCTGGCCAGCACGCTCACCGGGTCGGCGATCACGCTGGGCGACTTCGACGCCGCCATCCTCTCGGAATTGGTGTCCGGCGGCAGGGATCGCCTCGCCGAGCGGATCGTGGCCCTGATGGATTCCCGCCAGCGGGTCCTCAACCACGAGGGCAAGCCGGTGACCGACCCGGCCGAGCGGCTGCGGCGCGTCGAGGAGGGCTGTGCCGCGTTCCAGGAGACGATCTTCCCGGCGCTCGTGGAGCAGGGGATCGTCGATCACGGCCCAGCCGCGGGCTAGCAGGCGTTGGACGAGACGATCCGCCGACGGATGCGGCGCGGGTGACCACGGCGCCGAAGGCCCGCGCGGGCCGCCCCCCGCCGCGCGTGCAGCCCCCCCAGCTTTCCCGGCCCCCGTCCGCGGGACCGTGAAACGGGCCTCGCCACGCTGCCGGACCTCGCCGCGGGGGCACTCCCGCAGGGATTCTCATGCCTCCGGCAAGGCGTGCCGAAAACAACGGTGACACCGGTTCTTCCACGGACACCGATCGTGACGCCCTTCATGCGCTCCTTCCCCCTGCCCGCCGCCCGCCGCCCCGTTCTCGCGGCGCTGGCCGTCGCCTGGGGACTGGCCGCCGCGTGGAGGCCCGCCGCCGCCGAGGACGCCCCGCTGCTCCCCGCCCTGCCGGCCGGCGCCGTCCCGACCGATGCAGCCGCCGAGACGCCGGCGGCCGACGGCGGCATCCCTGCGGAACGTCCGCTGCTCGACGGCGCACCGGTCGGCGACGATCTGCCGCTGTTCACGCACCTCGGCCCCGACCCGCAGCGCTACTTCGTCTTCGACGCCCTCGGCCTGCAGCGCGACTACCACGTGCCCGACGGGCCGCTGGTGGTGGAAAACGTCACGCCGGCCTTCCCGGCACTCCAGACGAACATGCTGCAGAGCACGGTCGGCCCCGGCGTGCGGCTCACCTACGGCCAGTACGCCTGCGACGCGCCCGGCTGGGAGGTGGGCTACCTCGGCGTGTGGAACATGTACGCCGTGTCGCGCGTCGAGAGCCCGGGCTCGCTCCTCCAGGCTCCGGGCGCCCTGGGCTTCGCGTCGCCGGCGATGCGCAACGCCGCGGCGGGAAGTTTCAGCGGCGTCACGGCGCTGCAATCGGCCGACGTCAACGCCGTGTTCCACACCTTCGACGGCGGCCGCGATCCCCTCTCGCCGCGCCCCTCGCAGCGCGTGGCCTGGTACGACGGCGGCCACATCGACCTCCTCGGCGGCTTCCGCTGGGCGGCGCTCGACGACGCCGCCGTGCTCGGCCTGACCCCCACCGGCGCCCCGGGGCCCAACACCTACGCCACCCGCGCCACCACGAACATGTTCGCGGGCCAGTTGGGCATCCGCGGGCGGATGAATTTCCAGGAGTGGGCCCTGGAGAGCTGGATCAAGTGCGGCCTCGCCGGCACCTCGATCGACCAGTCGCAGTCGTTCTCCGATCTGGCCGCCCCGGCCGACCCCTACCGCCCGGCCGGCTCGGCCTACCGGGCCGGCATGGGCCTGGTGGCCGACGCCAATCTCTCCGCCATCTGGCGGATGAACGACGTGTGGGGGGTGCGCGTGGGCTACAACCTCGTCTGGCTCGCCGGCGTGGCTCTCGCCCCGGCTCAATTCGACTGGTCGGCGAGCACGACGCCGCCGACCACGATCCACAACGACGGCAGCATGCTCCTCTCCGGCGCCAACGCCGGCCTCGAGGCACGCTGGTGACGCCCGCCGCCGGTCCGCCCGGCGGCTCGCGGCGTCAGCACGCCATCCCGCCAGCCGGCGTCAGCTCGCCGTGGTGCCGAGGAGCTCGACGTCGAACACCAGCCAGGAGTTCGGCGGGATGCTCGCGCCGCTGCCGGTCGTCCCGTAGCCGAGTTCGGGGGCGATGATCAGCTGGCGGCGGCCGCCGACCTTCATCGTCGAGAGCCCCTCGGTCCAGCCCTTGATCACCTGGTTGAGGGCGAACTCGATCCCCGAGTTGCCGTCGAAACGGGTGCCGTCGAGCAGCCGTCCCTCGTAGTTCACCCTGACCTTGGCCGAGGTCGAGGCGGGCGTGGCCCCGGTGCCCACCACCAGATCCCGGTACTGCAGCCCCGAGGCGGTGGTCACGATCCCCGCCGCCACCTGCGGCGGGGCGACGGGCGCCGCGAGCAGGCCGCCACCCACGCCGGTGAGGTCGGACGACTTCTTCCAGGCCTTGGCCGTGGCGTCGAAGGCGAAGGACCGCATCGTCGCCTTCCCGACGCCCCCCTGCACCGTGCCGATGGCGTCGATGCGGCCGTCGGCGTCGTTGTCGACCGGCACCACCGTCACGCCAGCGGTCTTCGAGGCCAGCTCGCCGTAGGCGGCGAAACTGCCCAGGGGAGCGGTCGTCGAGGCCCCGACCTTGCCCTCCCAGAGCTGCACCTGCGAGCCGCCGCCGGTGTTCTGGGACACGATCAGATCCGCGACGCTGTCGGCGTTGATGCGCGCCACGGCGACGCTCAGCCCGCCGCGGAAGTCCTTCGTGAAGGGATTCACGGTCCGCACGATCGGCGCCGCCGTGGGTGAACTGCCGGAGAGGTCGACGATCTGCACCGCCGGGGCCGCGCCGGGGGCGCTCGAGATCACCAGCTCGTCGCGCCGATCGGCGGCCGACGCGTCGGTGGTGGTGCCGGAGGTGAAGGTGCCGAAGTCGCCGGCGGCCAGCCGCACGCCGGCCACGCTCCCCGGCAGGGCGGCCGTGAACGACTTGATCTCCGTCCAGGGCGTGGCCGCCCCGGGCGACGCCACGAAGACCTTCACCTCCCCCTTGCCGGAGGTCTTGCTGACGGCGAAGTCGTCGAGACCGTCGGCGTTGAAGTCGCCGACCGCGAGGTCGAGACCACGACGGTAGCCGGCGCCGAAGGGCGCGATGGTGAGCGTGGCGTCCTTGACGAGGGTCACGACGCCACCGGCGTCGACGTTCTGCCGCAGCACCACCACCTGACCCGGGCGACCGCGGCCGGCGGTCGCGAGGATCTCGAGCTTGCCGTCGTTGTCGATGTCGCCCATGGCGAGGTCGACACCGTTCTTGAAGCCCTGCTCGAAGGCGTAGGCCGTGGCGATGTTGGCGCCATTGGTGGGAT
>CAISKG010000407.1 GCA_903885855.1 uncultured Planctomycetaceae bacterium | reverse complement strand
TCCCATGGCGGCGGCACACGCCGCCGCGGGCCGAGCAAGGATCGGAGTACGCCCGGCTGGGATCGAACCAGCGACCCTGGGATTAGAAATCCCATGCTCTATCCGACTGAGCTACGGGCGCGTGTGCTCGCTGAATCGGCCTTTCTGATTCGATGACCGACCCGGAAAACCCCGTCCACAACCGTTCGTACAACCGCGTGGTGGCTTCGAGGGCCGGTCCATCATCGCGACGGGCACCGGCATCCCCGCTCCGCCCAGCCGTACCGACGTCGGCAGGTTCCCGCGATCGCGGGCTCCGACGGCAAGTATCCCCCACCCCGAGCGGCGGGAAAAGGGTGGTGGGGGCGGGATTGAAGCGGCGCGAATCCCCGGCGGGAAAGCCCTCCCCGTCGTTCCCGCGGCCGCCCCACTCTTCCGGGCGATTCTGCACGAAGATCCGCGGCCGAATCGTCTCTTTCGGCCCTGTCCATGATCCCGACGCCGCCTGACCTGCTCCCTCGAGCGGTTCCGGTGAGCACCTTCGTGAACGACCCGACGCGCGAGGGGCCGGAGTGCATCGAGCGAGTGGGGGCTGCCCAGCAGGCCGCAGTCCTCGCGAGCCAACCGCGCACCATGCCACCCCTGACCGGCAGCGGGAAGGGGAGGCCTCTCAGGAGCGAGTCACGCTTCCTGGAACTCGACCTCGATCGTGCGGTGCTGCTCGCCGCTCGCCGGATCGGTGCTCAGGAAGTCCGTATCGGCATGGATGCTTGACCGGTAGATGATCCGGCCATCGTCGGCGGCGACCACGCAGAAGAGATCAGGCTTGGTCTCGAAAAGGGAATCCAGGCTCTGGCACACGGAGAGGTCGAAAAGGAAGGCCGCGGTGCCATCCGCCTCGACGGTGCTGCTGGACAGGAAATCATCGGACAGCGGATCGGCGTCGTAGAGCCGCACGGCGCGCCCGACGATGGCGTCGAGGTTGCCTGCCCGGCTCGTGAGTTTCGCGATCACGCGAACGAACGTCGGCTGCATCGTCAGACCCTGGCCATGCCTTGGACGCGGCGCCAGGCCGAGAGCTGGCCCAGATGCATGTTCTCGTGTGCCGCCATCACGAACACGAAGCAGTCGCCGAGAGTCGGCAGGAACGCGCGAATCGCTTCGGAGGGGGTGGGCTCGGTCCAGCGAGCCTGGGGAACCCCCGGAAGCGCCGACGCGAGGCGGTCGTGGCCCGCCTCCAAGGCCGCAAGAAGCGTCTCCTTGGAGGGGTAGAGCGTCGCGTCGGCCGAGGGGGAGGAGTTCCAGTCGAAGAGCGCCGTCCACCCGGGAGGGCAGACCGGCTCGGTGCCGATCATCGCCCCGAGCATGTCGGCCGTGCAGGCGAGGTGCCCGAGGACCCAGGCTGCGTGGTTCATCCCGGGGGCCGGCTGAACGGCCATCATGTCGGCAGGGATGTCGGCCACGAGTCGCTTCGCGTACGCGAGGTTCAGATTCCAGGCGTGAAGCAGAGGGGCGGGGGTCATGACGGGCGACTCCGGAGTTGGACGAATCATAACGGGGCTGCGAGGCTCGTGCGCCTCTGCCCGGCCTGGAGGAAGCGGGGCTCGGGCACGACCGTGAAGCCCGGCACGATCATCCTCCATTCCCGGGGCGACGGCGTGATCCCGTTCGAAGCGTCGCTCGAGCAGGCCGTGGCGAAGCCCGCGACGGTCGGGGGGCCGGAGGTGGTGACGGATCTCTTGGCGGGGGCGGCACGGTAGTGGGCGACGCCAGCGGAGGTGCTCGCGTCCCAGCCCGCTCCGACCGGGCAGTGGATTCCCCGGAATGCCGTCGTGATCGGCGCCCCGTTGTCGTGGCGGTGATGGATCGGCTCGGATCGTGGCCGAATCCCTCGGCTCCCTTCCCGAATCTGCTCGATTCCGTCAGGCTCTCTCCGAGTCCGCTGCCGATACGAGCGGGCATCACGCCGAGAACGACCGTCACCATGGTCGACCATCCAACCCCGGCGACTCCCGATCCGCGCCGGATCGACGTCCGCGCTTTCAATCGCGACGCCTGGGACGCCGAGGTGACGCGCGGCAACCGTTGGACGCTCCCGGTCGACGCCGACACCGTGGCCCGGGCGCGCCGGGGCGAATGGTCGATCGTGCTCACGCCGTCGCGGCCGGTGCCGCGGGAATGGTTCGGCGATCTCGTCGGCGCGCGGGTGCTGGCGCTGGCCTCCGGCGGCGGGCAGCAGGGCCCGATCCTGGCCGCGGCCGGGGCCCGCGTCACCGTCTACGACAACTCCCCGGCCCAGCTCGCGCGCGACCGCGAGGTGGCCGTGCGCGAGGGCCTCGCCATCGAGACCCTCGAAGGGGACATGCGCGACCTGCGCGCGCTTCCGGACGATTTCTTCGACCTCGTCTTCCACCCCTGCTCGACCACCTTCGTCACCGACGTCCGCCCGGTGTGGCGGGAATGTTTCCGGGTGCTGCGGCCCGGCGGTGCCCTGCTGGCGGGCATCGTCCAGACCTTCGCGATGTGCGTCGACGAGGAGGCGGAGGAACGGGGCGAGATTCGTCTCGTCCATCCGGCGCCCTATTCCGACCTCACCTGCCGGCCGGCGGCGCGGCTCGCGGCACAGCTCCGCGACGGCGAGCCACTGGCCTTCGGCCACACGATGGAGGATCTCGTCGGGGGTCAACTCGACGTCGGCTTCCTCCTCGCCGGATGGATGGACGACGGCTGGGGCGGCTCGCATCCGATCGACCGGATCGCGCCGGCGTTCGTCGCCACGCGGGCCATCAAGCCGCGCTGAGCGATTCGCGACGGGCGCGAACGGCTCGTTCGAGGTCCGGGAGGGCGACGGGGCGCCGCAGCGCGAGACGCCGGTTTCCCCAACGCTCTTTTTCTTCCACGGGATGGGAGGGCGGGGCACAATGACGATCGGCGGCCGCGGAATCCCCGCGATCGGCCCGATTGGCCCGCCGCGGCCCCGGCGCTCGCAGACACCCATGGGGCGTCACGCGCCCCGTCACCAGGCGCCGTCACCAGGCATGGATCAGCCGGACATGTCCATTTCCTGCCGTCCGCTCTCCAGGCTCGAGGTGCTCCACCCCGCGGTTCTCGTCGGCGACGCCGCGGCGTGCGAGGAGGTCGTCGGCATCGTGGCCACGCGGATGCGGCATTTCGCGCACCGCATGCTGCGGTCGTTCCGGTCCGTCCGGCGTTGGGACGACACCGATGACATCGTCCAAAACGCCGCGATCCGCTTCCTCCGAGCGCTGCGGGAGGTGACCCCGGAAAGCGCCTCGCATCTGGTGAATCTCGCCACCCTCCAGATCCGCCGCGAGATCTTCGATCTGGCTCGGAAGCACCGTGGGCCGGAGTCGCTCGCGTCGAACCACCAGAGCAACTCGGTCCTCGTCGAGGGCGACGCGGTGCTGCACGTCGAGGCGGCGGGTGATCCGCATGCGACCGCGGAGAGCATCGACCGCTGGACCGCCTTCCATGAAGCCGCGAGTCGGCTTCCCCCCGAGGAACGCCGAATCTTCGAGTTGGCCTGGTTTCTCGGTGCCGACCAGGCCGAGGTCGCCCGGCACGTCGGCTGCTCGGTGCGGACGGTCAAGCGCCGCTGGGAGGAGATCAAGGTGTTCCTCCGCGACGCCTGTGGCGATGAACTGCCCGTGCGCGAGTGAGGCTGGAGCGTCCGTATCCATGGCGTCATCCCCCGACAGCCCCGAGCCCCGCCCGCCGCCGGCCGACGGCGCCGCCGACGAGGGGTTGGCGTTCGATCTCGAGTCGTTGTGGCGCATCGTCGAGGCCGAGGATGCCGACGTCGCGCCCGCGGATCCGTTCGTCGGCAGCGTCGTCGGCGGCGCCAGGCTGCTGCGCGTGATCGGCGAGGGAGGCATGGGGCGTGTCTACGAGGCGCTCCAGGATCAGCCTCGGCGCGTCGTGGCCGTGAAGCTGCAGCGGCCCGGCAGGCTCGAGCGCGAGAGCACCCGTCGATTCCTACGGGAGCTGGAACTGCTCGGCCGGCTCTCGCATCCCGCGCTGTGCCACGTCTACGGCGCCGGATTCCACGAGTGGGGCGGCGAGCGCTTGCCCTATTTTCTGATGGAGTACGTCCCGGATGCCCTCCCGGTCACGGCGTTCGCTGCGGCGAACCGACTGCCGCTGCGCCGTCGCCTCGAGCTCTTTCGGGACGTCTGTGCGGGTGTGGCCGTCGCCCACAGGGCGGGCATCGTGCACCGCGATCTGAAGGCGTCGAACGTGATCGTCGGCGCCGAAGGGGCGCCGAAGGTCATCGACTTCGGCGTCGCCGCGGCGTTTCGGGGCGATCTGCACGCCACGTCGCTGACCCGCTCGGGAAAACTCGTCGGCACGTTGTCGGCGACGGCCCCCGAGCTGCTCGCCTCGGGGCATCCCAAGGAAGATCCGCGCAGCGACGTGTGGGCGCTCGGGGTGGTGCTCCACGAGCTGGTGCTGGGGGAGCCGCCCTTTCGGATCGACGCCGGCTCCTTGGCTTCCGCGATCGATTCGATCCGGACGCACCGGTCGGCGTTGTCGGCCCGCGGCCGCCCGCCGCTCGGGCGGGCGCTCGGTGACGTCGTCGACACGGCGCTCGCCCGTGACCCGTCGCGACGGTTTCCCGATGCGGGTGTTCTCGCGACGTCGTTGGCGGCGATTCTGGCGCGATTCGCTCCGGACCATCCCGCCTGGGCGGGCGGCGCGGATGCGTTGTTCCCGGTGGGGGGAGTCCATCGACGGCGCTTGAGATGGGCGGGGATCGGCGCCCTGGCACTGGCGGCGGGGCTCGTGCTCTGGCTCGGGGCCGCGGCGTGGCGGGGTGGCGACGGCGCGGGGGGCGCGACCGGACCGCAGGCGAGCGTGGCCGCGGATGCCGAGGACGTGGCGGGGTGGATGTCCTCGATCCCGTCCCCCGACTTTCGGTATTTCCTTCGGCACGTCTTCGAACCCGACGCGGACACCCATCTCGTGGAGATCTCCGGGCTCCGGAAGTGGCGGGAGCCCTTTCCCCCCTTCGCAACCTATTGGGCGCCCGAGGATCGCGACGTCGAGGGGATCGGCGTGTGGCGCTTCGACTTTCCGCGGCCGAGCCGACGCGTCTATCTGCAGGCCGCTCTGGGCGCGTGGGACGGCACCGACAAGCGTGGGGGCGTCGTCGGGCGGGGTGCCTGGGCGCTGGAATGGTCCCGCGACGGGGTGGAGTGGCACGCCATCGCCGACCACCTTTCACCGAGGGCCTACGGCGTCAGTACGGCATTCGATGGCTTGTTGCCCGATGCATCGACCGGGAGCGACTCGCTCTGGCTGCGGGTGCGGATCGTGGTGGAGGAGGGCTGGGCGAACGGGTCGTACAGCGCGGCGCAGTTCATGCGAAGCACTGATGACGCGGCCGAGCCGATCTTCGGGGTGGTCGTCGAGTGCGAACCGCCCGAGGGGCGGCCGGAGCCTCCGGCGAACTGACGGCCGTGGCCGCTCGGGCCGTCCTGGCGCCACTCGCTGACTTCTCTCGACGGCCTTACGATTCCAGCCCCTGATTCGGCAACGGGTGCTGCGAGACAAGAGCGTCTGGCCGCCCTGAGGCCACTCGAGCCGTGGCGCTATCGGCCGTCGCTCCTCGTTTTTTTTGGTCTCGCATAGGGCTGGCCAGCGGGGCCTCCCAGCGCCGTTCGGGCATCCTTATTCGGGAATCGCAGGGCTGCACGCCTTCTGGTGGCACCAGGTTCACCGCGTCGTCGCATAACTATGTGGGTCGGTTTCATGCAGGGGCGACGAATCGGTCCGGCTAGGTCAATGGGGCGGAGTCATTTGGAGCGACTCGCAGGCGCGGTTACGGCCTGGAGACCAAACGCTGAGGGAAGAGGTGGATCATGTGGGTCGGGCGTGGATTCGATACCAATGGTGACGGCGATAATGACATATTTTTCGCCCAACAGATCACGCCGGAACAACAAAAGGCGAATGCCGCGATCGTCGGATTTCTGCTCCTCGTCGGCTTGGCGGTTGCTGGCTGCATCGGCCTCTGTCTCGCGATCGACTCGGTGATCGCCTGGTTGAGCGCGTGGTGGCAGGTCAACGCTACAGCGGTGATCTCATGGGCCGGGTATATCGCATTCGGGTCTGTCGCCACTCTGGTGGTTGCCTTGGCTTTGGGAGTGCTTTTCGTCGGTGTCGCTGAACAAGCGGCGTCGGTGCCCACGCTCGCTCCCCCCGGGCCAAGATCGCCACAAGGTCCGTCAAAGCCATGCCCCCGGTGTGGGGCGGACGTCGTCGAGTCCCATCTCACTTGTCCGTCCTGTCGCTTGCAGTGTCCGTACTCCAGCGACGACTCGGCAGCGAAAGCGGCTTCTTCACATTCACAGTTGTTTTCGCCAGCGTTCTGTGTCTTTGCGTGCGGTGTGCTAGCGGCTGCCGATGGCAGGCTTACCAATGAAGAAGCGCGAGCAGTCGCCCGGCACCTTCGGGGGGTCGGCTTCTCGGAGGAACAATTGCGCGACCGACTACTTGAAGCCTGCCGAAAGATCCATTTCGTAGGAGAGGAAAAGACATTGGGGCGGCTTGGTGACCTCCGGCGCGATGGTCAGTGTTTCTCCAATGAAAAGGGGTTGTCTGCAGACACGCTCATCGCTGCGCTGCACAAACTGGGCGAAGAGTGTGGGGGAGAACTGGCCCGAAAGCACGCTATTCGGGATCGGCTTGTCGGAGTTGTGCGAGGATCGCTCTGACCTCGAGTTAGGCCAGCGCTACGTTGGGGGGGCGAGGCCTTCGTCTGCAGCTTCATGTGAACACTGCCGTCGCCGCCCGGCTCCTGGTGCGTTGCAGAACGCTGCTCGCGGGTCCGCTACGCGGTGATCGCTGCTCCCGAGCGACCGGATGACTGCCACCACCGTTGTGTTCGAGTCCGTCTGTCGCCAAGGAAACATCATCCCGTCATTCGAAGGCGCTTCGTTCAAAGTTGAGGACGCCTCTCACCGGAGAATTGTTAGATCAAGTGCCGCTTCCATCAGTGAAGAGTCCAGGGGCGGCGAGGACATCACGGGCGCAGGTCGACGAGGCGTGCGGTGTCGCGACTCGGCGCCCACGCCCGCGGGTGTGGGCGTGGGTGTGGGCGGCGCGGGCCGGGGGCGGCGACGTCGCCGTGATCGCCCGCCGCGCGGGACCCGTCAGGCGATGATCCCGCGGATCACCTCGCCATGCACGTCGGTGAGCCGATAGTCGCGCCCCTGGAAGCGGTAGGTCAGCCGGGTGTGATCGAGGCCCAGCTGATGCAGGATGGTCGCCTGAAGGTCATGGACGTGGACCTTGTCCTCGACGATCGTGAACCCGAGCTCGTCGGTGGCGCCGTGCGAGATGCCGCCGTGGATCCCGCCCCCCGCCATGACGATGGCGTTGCAATCGGGGTAATGGTCGCGGCCGAGCGTGGTCCCGCCCGAGGTGCGCCCCTCCCGGAACGGCGTGCGTCCGAACTCGCCGCCGACCACGATCAGCGTCTCGTCGAGCAGCCCCCGCTGCCGCAGGTCCCGGATCAGCGCCGCGATCGGCCTGTCCATCGTCCTGCACTTGGCGGTCAGGTCGTCGCGGATGTCCTCGCCGGGGGATGTGCCGTGGAAATCCCACCCCCAGTCGAACAGCTGCACGTAACGCACGCCCTGCTCGACCAGCCGGCGGGCGAGCAGGCAGTTGTTGGCGAGGCTCGACGCGCCCGGCACGGCGCCGTAGGCCTCGAGCACGGTCGCGGGCTCCTTCGAGATGTCCATCACGTCCGGGACCGACATCTGCATCCGGAAGGCCAGCTCGTACTGCGCGATCCGCGTGGCGGTCTCGGGATGCCCCAGCTCGGCCGCCTGCCGGCGGTTCAATTCGCCGATCGCGTCGAGCGAGAGGCGCCGCACACGTCGATCCATGCCGGGGGGATCGGCCACGTACAGCACCGGGTCGCCCTGCGAGCGGCACTGCACCCCCTGGTAGACGCTGGGCAGGAAGCCGCTGCCGAAGGAGTTCTTGCCGCCGTTGGGCTGGACGCCGCTGGAGATCAGCACGACGAATCCGGGGAGATTCGCGTTCTCGCTGCCCAGGCCGTAGGTGACCCACGAGCCCAGGGACGGGCGGCCCGACCGGGGGGATCCCGTGAAGAGCAGAAGCTCGCCCGGCGCGTGATTGAACTGCTCGGTGAACACCGACTTGATCACGCACAGCTCGTCGGCGATGCCGTGGAAGTGCGGCACCGCGTCGCTCATCCAGGTGCCGCCGGCGCCGTGCTGGGCGAATTGATGCGGCGTTCCCAGGAGCTTCGGCACGCCCGACGTGAAGGCGAACCGGCGCCCCTCGAGAAACGACGCCGGGCAATCCTCGCCGGTGCGCTTCACCAATGCCGGCTTGTAGTCGTACAGGTCGAGGTGCGGCGGCGAGCCGGTGAGGTGGATATAGATCACCCGCGTCGCCCGCGGCGCGAAGTGCGCCGCCCGCGGGGCCAGGGGATCGACGACGCCCGAGTCCGCCTCCGCTGGATCGGCCCCGCAGCGCTGCCCGAGCATCGAGGCCAGCGCGATCGAGCCGATGCCGCCGAGGGCATCCCGGAGGAAATGCCGCCGGGTCTGCCATGCGATGCGCTCGATCCGGGGATCCGTCAGCGTCTCCATCGGCCTGCCCTCCGCATCGCTGCATGAGTCCTGTGCCGACCGCCCGACTCCCCAGGGCCGGCCCCGGGGAGGGCGACCGGGATCAGCGCCGCATCAAAAACTCGTCGAGGTTCAGGATCGCGTTGGCGACCACGGTCCATGCCGCCATGTCGGCGGGTTCGAGGCCTTCCGGCAACGGCCCGAGCGGCTCCGTCGCCATCGTGATCGCCGCGTCAGGCTCGGACGTGAAGATCGCCAGGGCCTCGTCGTGCAGTTTCCGGAGGACCTCGATCTCGTCCGGCCGGATCGGGCGACACAGCGCCGCCTTCAGGCCGTGCTCGATCCTGCCGCCGTCGGAATCGGCGGCCTGTCGCATGGCCCTCCCCAGGGCCTGGGCCGCCTCGATGTAGACCGGGTCGTTGAGCGTGACGAGCGCCTGCAGCGGCGTGTTGGTGCGCACGCGGCGCAGCGTGCACACCTCGCGGTTGGGGGCGTCGAAGGCGCCCATCGACGGGTAGGGATTGGACCTCCGCCACATGGTGTAGATCCCCCGGCGGTAGCGGTCGTCGCCCGGACTGGTCGCCCAGTCGGTGCTCGAGCCGAACGCCGCGGAGAGTCCGAGCGAGGGCTGGGGCGGCTTCACGGGCGGGCCGTGCATCTTGGGGCTGAGGAGCCCGGCGACCGCGAGCGCCTGGTCGCGGATCGTCTCCGCCGGCAGGCGGAAGCGCGGCCCGCGGGCCAGGAGGCGGTTGTCGGGGTCGGTGCGGAGGGCGTCGGGCGGAACCGCCGACGACTGGCGGTAGGTCGCGCTGGTGAGCATCGTCCGCAGCAGCCGCTTCAGGTCCCAGCCGCCCTCGACGAAATCGACGGCCAGCCAGTCGAGCAGCTCGGGGTGGCTCGGCAGATCGCCCTGCGAGCCGAACTCCTCCGTCGAAGCGACCAGGCCGGTGCCGAAGAGCTGCTCCCAATGGCGGTTGACCGTCACCCGGGCCGTGAGGGGATTGCCCTCCGACACGAGCCACCGTGCCAGCTCCAGCCGATCGCGGATCGGGCGATCCCCCGCGTTCAGCGCACCCGGGACTCCGGGCCCCACCTCCTCGCCGAGATCGAGGTAGTTGCCGCGGTGCTGCAGACGGGTGACGCGCCGGCGATCCTGGCCCCGCTCCCGGAGGATCGGCACGGTGGCGCTCGGCGTGAGGGCCGCCCGTTCGGCGCGGGCCGCGTCCAGCCGGGCGCGCACCTCCGCGAGCTCCGGGGCGATCGAGCGGTGGAAGGCGGCGAGGGCGGTCCGCTGCGCTTCGGTGCGGGCCGGCTCGGGCGTCTGCAGGATGGCTCGGACATCCGCGCGGATCGCGGCCCACTCGCGGGCCGTGGCGTCGCCGGTCACCGAGAGGCGAAAGCGTCCGATCACGTGCTGCGTGTGCGGCGACTGGTGGATCAGCGACACCCGCAGGCGACTCCCCTCGGGAATGTCGACGGGCTCGGACACGATCAGCGTGACCCGGTGGTCGCCTCCCGCCCCGCCCCCGACGCCCCATCCCTTGGCCGGATCGATCGGACTGGCGGCGAGATTGGCCGCCACGTAGTCGCCCTGCTGGAAATCGGCGATCGCGGCGGCGAAGGTGATGGTCCGGGCGCCGTCGGTGTCGCCGGCCACGGCGGGCACGAGCGTCGCCCGCAGCTCGGTGAGGATGAAGTTGCCGTTGTTCCAGCCCGGCCCCCGGTTCGGCAGGGCGTCGTCGGCGAAGGTCTCGAGCTGGATCGCCGCGAGTCGCGTGGTGCCGTCGGCGCGGACGCCGGCGAGGTCCAGATCCACGTGGAAGGTGTCCTTCCCGGCGCCCGCCGCGCTGCTGACGGTGCGGCCCTCGGGGTCGACCGTCATCGTGACGCCCGCCTCGCTCCTGGCGGCGACGACGTCGGGGGCCGACCATGCGGGCTGGCCCGGCAGACCGCGCTCCCAGGCCTCCCGGGCGGCCTCCAGTTCGGGCGTCGTCGTGTCGCGCGTCGCGGCATCGGCGCCGATCCGCGCGTCGAGGGCCGCGCGCCGCCCGAGCTGCTCCTCGGTCCAGATCTCGTGCAGCGGCGACTCGTCGCCGCGGTCGGCGTCTTCGGTGTTGTTGAAGATCGCGAAGGCCTGGAAATAGTCGCGCTGGGTGATGGGGTCGTACTTGTGGCTGTGGCACTGGGCGCAGGCCATCGTCGTGCCCATCCACACGGCGTAGGTGGTGTTCACGCGGTCCACGACCGCCACGTTGCGGAATTCCTCGTCGTTGGTGCCCCCCTCGTTGTTGGTCAGCGTGTTGCGATGGAAGGCGGTCGCGATCAACTGCTCGGCCGACGCATCGGGCAGCATGTCGCCGGCGAGCTGCTCGATCGTGAAGCGGTCGAAGGGGAGATTGCGGTTGAAGGCGTCGATCACATAGTCGCGGTAGAGCCAGATGGTGCGGGGGGGATCGTCGGCGTAGCCCGACGAGTCGGCGTACCTGGCCGCGTCGAGCCACATCCGCGCCCAGTGCTCGCCGTAGCCGTCCTTCGCCAGGAACCGATCCACCATCCGCTCGTAGGCGTCCTCCGCCGGATCGGCGACGAATCGGTCGATGTCGTCCGGGCTCGGCGGCAGGCCGGTGACGTCGAGGGCCACGCGGCGCACGAGCGCGTGGCGATCGGCCTCCCCCTGGGGCTCGAGTCCCTCGCGACGCAGTCGCTCCAGCACGAAGTGATCGAGGGGCCCCTTCGCCCAGGCCTGCTCCCGCTCCGACTCCAAGCGCGGCAGCGCGGGCCGCCGCGGGGCACGATACGCCCAGTGGACCGCGTACGGCGCGCCCTCGCGCACCCAGCGCTCGAGCAGGGCGATCTCGGCGGCGTCCAATCCCGGGCCGGCCTCCGGCGGGGGCATGATCTCGGAGGCGTCGCGCGACGTGATGCGCGCCACCAGGACGCTGCGATCAGGCTCCCCCGGCACCACGGCGACCCGGCCTCCGAGGTCCGCGACGATGCCCTCGGGCGTGTCGAGCCTCAAGCCCGAATCGCCGCCCCCCTGGCGCTGCTTCTCGTCGGGGCCGTGGCAGCGGAAGCAGCTGTTGGAGAGGATCGCTCTGACGTCGCGATTGAAGTCGAGCGGCGGCGCCGGCGCCGGCTCGCCGGATGCCCGTGCCGCCCACAGGACCGCGACGACCAGCGCCGGCAAACTCCTGGAGATGACGATCGTCCGCGGCATGGCAGACTCTTGGGGGCGGATGGGAGCGTGAGGGAGGCGGGGCTGTCCGTACCCCCCCCGAGGAATTGTCGAAGACGCGGGCGGCCATGTCCATCGGGACACGGGGCATGACGGGGCATGTCGTGCCGGCGGGAATGACGGGTTCGCCGGGGGGGATTCCCATGGACCGTGATCTCGTGCGGATGAGCAGGTTTCTCGCACGCGTGCTGCGGCACGAGCCGGAGTCGATCGGGCTCGTGCTCGACGCCCACGGCTGGGCCGACGTCGACGACCTCGTCCGCCTGGCCGCCGGCCACGGCGTCCCGCTGACGCGCCCGCTGCTCGAGCGGATCGTCGCGGAGAACGACAAGCGACGGTTCGCGCTGGGCGACGACGGGCGACGGATCCGGGCGAGCCAGGGGCACTCGGTGGCGATCGATCTGGCCCTCCCCCCCGGCCCAGCCGCCGACGGTGCTCTACCATGGCACCGCGTCGCGATCGGTGGCGTCGATCCGCGCCGGCGGGCTGCACCCGGCCCGCCGTCGGCACGTGCATCTCTCCCCCGACGTGCCCACCGCCACGAGCGTGGGCCAGCGGCACGGCAGGGCCGTGGTACTGGTCGTCCGGGCCGGCGCGATGGCGGCGGCGGGGCACACGTTCTTCCTGTCGGCCAACGGCGTGTGGCTCACCGCGCGGGTGCCGGCCGAGTTCATCAAGTTCCCGGAGCGATGAGGCCCTGGCGGCCGTGCGGTTTCGCAGGGTTTGGCAGGCGAGCCGTCGGCCTGTCCTGGGGGTGTGCCAAGGTGGCGATCCGGGGGAGCGAAGTACTCCTGCCGGCGCGAGCGGCCCAGACTGGGCGATCAGGGGCCGGCGGCCTCCCGGATACGGCGCACGATCGCCGGATCGGTGGCGATGCCCAGGATCCCGTTGACGATGAACTGGATCCCGATGCACAAGAGCAGGAACCCCATCACCTTCGTCAGCGCGTTCATGCCCACCTGGCCGATGAGCGCCACGATCGACCCCGACGCCCGCAGCGTGACGTAGGCGATCGCGGCCACCGCCACGATGCCGATGGCGATGGCCACGTAGTCGAGCCACGTCTTGGCGAGCGACGTCAGCCCGAGCGTCACGGCGATCGACCCCGGTCCGCTCAGCATCGGCATGGCCAGCGGCGAGAACGCGATGTCGCGATCGCCCTCCGGCGGGCCATCCGCGGCCCCGGCCGGCCGGCGGTCCGCGGCGGCCGTCAGCATGCTCGAGCCGATGCCGGCGACCATCAGCCCCCCCGCGATCCGCAGGCCCGGGATCGAGATCCCGAAGAAACCCATGATCAACGACCCGCCCACCAGGAACGTGACGAGCACCGCCACCATGAAGACGCAGGCGGCCCGCAGCTGGCCGAGCCGACGCTGCGGGGTCATGCGCTCCGTCAGCGCCAGGAACGCCGGCGCCGAGGCGGGGGGATTGGTGACCGGCAGCAGGGCGAGGACCGTGCCGATGACGAGTTCGCCGAAGTGAGCGAGGTCCGACATGGGGGCTTCGCGGATGGTGGGGCGGGGCCGTGCCCGCTGGTCGGGGATCGTGTCTGCGATCGTGTCTGCGATCGGGCCGTGGCACGCCGGGCGGGGGATCGTAGCGGCTCGCGATCGGCCCCTCAACGGAAGCATGGGGCGTCTGCGGGGACCGCGCTTCCGGCCCCCCCACACGCCTGCGCACTTCGCCCCCCGCGCCGCGATGCCCAGCGTCCAGCGACCCCGTGCGCCGGGGCTCCCCGGGGCTGGCCCAGGAGCCCGCGTGGGGCGGTCAGGGGGCAGGCTCCCGGCGATGCGGCGCGGCCACCGTCCGACTGCCGGCGGTGTGCCGCGGCTCGTAGGGGCAGTGGCGGCAGCCCGAGCCGCAGCAGGAGCCGCGCTTCAGGTGACAGGCGGCCGTGGCGACGAGCAGCCCGCCCTCGAGGTAGAAGTCGGGCTCGGGCGGGGGGGGTGGGGGATGCTTTTCGGCCATGGGTTGTTCCATCCCGCCGGAATCGGCATGTCGGTGTGTCCCTCGGGGCGGATCGTCAGGTCAGTCCCAGAGCCCGGCGAATCGGAAACGCAGTTGCCGCGTGCCGCACTTCGGGCAGGCGAAGCGATCCTCCATGAGCGGCTCCGACGCCTGGCAGCTGGGGAAGGCCTCGTCGGCCTCGCAGCCGTGGTCGGGATCGACGAGGGGCACGACCGTCGCGCGCCGGCACTTCGGGCACTTGATCGGGTCGGCCCGGACGTTCGCCGAGACGATCGTCCCGCAACGGCCGCACGTGCAGGGGGAGAGCCAGGTGTCGGGGCCGTGCTTCATGCCCACGCCCACCGTCAAGCCGCGGCACTCCCAGCCGCACTGGCACCGGCCGTCGAGGAGGAATCCCATCGATTGTCGACCACGGGAGGGAAGGGAGGGCACGGCGGGGATCGAGCGGCCGGTGCGCCGCGCGCCGGCGGCCGTCGCCCCGCGGCTCAGCCATGCGGCGGGCGGCGGGTGGCACGCTTGAGCCCTGGATGCTCCCCGGCGGCGCCGTGCACGAGCACGGCGGTCCACTCGGCGAGCCTGCGGCCGAGGATGCGGGCGGCCGCCCGGGAGGGTTCGTCCTCGGGAGCCTTGGCCGAGACCGCGCCGTAATGGAGCGTGAGATCGCGGGAGGCGTAGTCGGTGACGCCGAAGACGAGGAAGCCGAAGTTGACCAGCACCGTCAGCAGGCTCTGGCACGCCAGCTCCATGCCGCCCCCCCAGCCGCCGGCGGAGCTGAAGGCGCAGCCGATCTTGCCGTCGATCTGCATCCAGTCGGCACGCATGTCCTCGTCCCAGAATCGCTTCATGCGCCAGGAGAGCACCCCCATGTTCGTCGGGCTGCCCACGGCGACCCCGTCGGCCCAGCGGACGTCGTCGGGCACGGCGCGCAGCTCCCCCTCCCCCTCGACCTTCCGCAGCCGCACCTCGACGCCGGGGATCTCCGCCGCCCCCTCCGCGACGAGCGCGGCCATGCGCTCGACGTTGCCGGTGAGGGAGTCGTAGAGCACGAGGATCTTGACCGGGGATGCGCTCATGGCGGGCTCGCGGGGGAAAGGGGCAGAGCCGAAAGGATACCCGCGTTCCCCCGTGCCGCCGCCAGAGGACACCCGGAACGCGTCACCCGAGCAGCATCCTCACGATCCCGACTCCCGCGGCCAGGGCCACCACCAGCGGCGCCGGCAGCCGGCCCGGCACGAGCGCGGCGGCCGCGGCGATCGCGACCAGGAGCGCCACCGGATCGAGCCGGCCGTCCGGCACGAAGGCCATCACCGCCAGGCGCAGCCCCAGGAGCACGATCCCCGCGACGATCACCCCCCCGACCGCAGCCAAGGCGTTGCCCAACCGGGACGACGTCGTGATCGCACCCACCAGCGGCGCGACGGCGAGGATCATCGCGAAGGAGGGGAGGAAGGCGAAGTGGGTCGCGATCCCCGCGCCGCAGAGGCCCGCCAGCGTGGCGGAGTGCGTCGGGGCGGAGAAGCCGGCGAAGAACCCCAGGAACGTCACCACGAGGATCAGCGGGCCGGGCGTCGCCTCCCCCATCGCCAGCGCGTCGAAGCGGTCCCCGGACTCGATCCATCCCCGGGCGACCGACGCATCGAGCGCCCACGGCACCACCGCGTACGCGCCGCCGAACGACAGGAGCGTGGTCTCGGTGAAGAGCCCCGCGATCTCCCTGCCCCGGTGCGGGGCCAGCGGCAGCGCCCCCACGGCGGCGTAGCTGGCCAGCCACAGCGCGAGCGCCACGGCCAGCACGGCGATGGAATGCCGCAGGCTGCCTGTGCGCGCCGACGGCGGCGCATCCCCGTTCGGCGCGGGCCCGGCCGCCACCGCCCCCACCGGATGCGCCGACAATCGGCCGGACGGAAGCGCCAGCGGCATCGGCGCGAGCACGCCCACGAGGCCCGCCACGAGCATCGCGAGCGGAAACGGGGCGCCGGCCGCGAGCGCGGCCATGGCCCCGAGCGCCAGCGCCGCCGTGATGCCCGTGGTGATCGATCGGCTGCCGATCCGCCACGCGGCCAGCGCGACCAGGGCCACCACCGCCGGTCGCGTGCCCTCGAACGCCGCGGCGACCAGCGGCACCTTCTCGCCGGCCGCATGCAGCCACGCCAGCGCCGTGACCAGCAGCGCCCCAGGAAGGACGAACAGCCCCCCGGCGAGCAGGCCGGCCCGGATGCCGCCCTGCCGCCAGCCGGCGTAGGTCGCCAGCTGCTGCGCTTCAGGGCCGGGCAGCAGCATGCAGATCCGCATGGCCGCGAGGAACTCGCCCTCGTCGAGCGCGCGGCGCCGCTCGACCACTTCGCGATGCACTAGCGCGATCTGCGCGGCCGGGCCGCCGAACCCGGTGGCCCCGATCACGAGCCAGGTGCGCCAGTCCGGAGGGGGGGCCGTGCGCGGTGAAGGCGGCTCACTCGGGGGCGGTGTCATGGGGCGGTGTCGGCGACGAAGGTGGCCTCACGGCCCCGCATGCCGGAAGCCGCGCCCGAGTGGCCGGCATCCGGGACGACCTGATGCTATCCGCCCCGCGGCGTCGCGGGCGCGGGCCGGCCGGCGCGCGCGACGCCCGAGCCTGCCCGCGGCCATGGAGCGGGGCCCGGCGGGTAGACTGTCGCCCCGCCACGCGCGGCGGCCCGCCGGTGGGGAGGGCCCATCCCCGGCCCCCGCTGCCCCGGGCACGGGCCCCCGGCCGCCGCGTGACCGCACCATTTCAGGAGGAATCATGGCCGTGACGCCGTCGCCCCGCTCCCCCGTCGCTCGCGCCCTGCATCGCGCGGCCCGCGTCGCCCCGCTCGGCCGGTTTGCGGGGCTCCTGATCGCGGCCCTGGCGGCGACGGCCGCCCGCGCCGACTCGTTCGACGACTGGCAGCGCATGAAGCGGCAGACGCCGCGGAGCTACGTGGCGGCCCGCGCGGCGGTGGCCCCGGCGATCGACGGCACGCTCGACGACGCGGCCTGGGAGGCCACCCCCTGGACCGACGATTTCGTCGACATCGAGGGGGACGCCCGCCCCGCCCCCACCCACCGCACCCGCGCCAAGATGCTCTGGGACGACACCTGCTTCTACATCGCGGCGCAGCTCGACGAGCCGGACGTCTGGGCGACGATCCGCGACCACGACGCCGTGATCTTCCAGGACAACGACTTCGAGGTGTTCGTCGATCCGGATGGCGACAACCATCACTACTACGAGTTCGAGATGAACGCCCTCAACACCGGCTGGGATCTCTTCCTCCCCAAGCCCTACAAGGACGGCGGCAAGGCCGACGACGCCTTCGAGCTGGCCGGGCTGCGCACCGCGGTGGCCGTGCAGGGCACGCTCAACGATCCGGGCGACACCGACCGCGGCTGGTCGGTCGAGATCGCCATCCCCTGGAAGGCCTTCGACCGCCCCGCCGGGCGGGCCGCGGCGGCGCCGGCGGCCGGCGCGCGCTGGCGGGTGGGGTTCTCGCGGGTGGAATGGCTCACGACCGTCGAGAACGGCCGCACCGTGAAGGTGCCAAACCGCCCCGAGCACAACTGGATCTGGTCGGCGCAGGGCATCGTCGACATGCACCGCCCCGAGCGCTGGGGGAGCGTCGTCTTCTCGGACGCCGCCTCCACCCTCGACGTCGCCCCCGCGCCCGACCCCGACCAGGCCGTGCGCGATCTCATGATGGAGATCTACCACCGCCAGCGGTCGCACCAGGGCAAGCACGGCTCGTGGGCCGCCGACCTCGCCGCACTCGGCATGGACCCGGAGGCCTGGAAGCCCGCCGGGGCCGTGTCGCGCCTCGCAGCCACCACGGAGGGATTCACGGCGACGCTCGACGTCGCGCGCGACGGCCGCCCCGCCGGCACCTGGCGGGTGGAGCAGGACTCGCGGCTCACCTTCACCCCCGCGGCCGCGGGGCGCGACGACCGCGCCGGGGCCGGTGCCGATCCTGGCGCGGAAGCCGGCACCGAGACGGTGCCCGAGGCGCTCGTGACGGCGGCCCTCGGGCGGGCCGGGGCCAACCGCGCGGAGCTCGAGCGTGCCCTCCGCGACGTGCCGGAGGGGCAGCGCGAGGCGCTCCGCTTCCTCGTCGCCCACATGCCGCCGCGCGACCTCGCGAGCCTCTCGGCCGACTACCTTCTCGAGAACACCGACCTCGCCTGCCGGGCGCTCGACGAGGCCCCGTGGGGCGCGCGGATTCCCCGCGACGTGTTCCTCAACGACGTGCTGCCCTACGCCAGCATCAACGAGCGGCGCGACCGCTGGCGGAAGGACTTCCGCGACAAGTGCCTGCCGCTGGTGGAGGGGGCGCGCACGCCCGGGCAGGCGGCGGCGATGCTCAATCAGAAGATCTACGGCCTCTTCAACGTGCGCTACTCGACGAAGCGCAAGAAGGCCGACCAGAGCCCCTACGAATCGATCGAGTCGGGGATGGCGACCTGCAGCGGTCTGGCGGTGCTACTGATCGACGCCTGCCGGGCGGTGGGCGTGCCGGCCCGCTTCTGCGGCACCCCGCTGTGGGCCGATCGCAGCGGCAACCACTCCTGGGTGGAGGTGTGGGACGACGGCTGGCATTTCACCGGTGCCGCCGAGCCGGCCGGCGACGCGCTCGACGCCGTCTGGTTCGGCGACCGGGCCGCGGCGGCCCGCCGCGACGACCCGCTCCACGCCATCTACGCCACCAGCTTCCGCCGCACCCCGCAGCACTTCCCGCTGGTGTGGGCCATGGACGACCGCGACGTGAGCGCCGTGAACGTCACCGACCGCTACACGAGCCGGGCCGTGGCCCTGCCCGAGGGGCAGGTGCCGCTCCGCTTCCGCGCCGTCGACGGCCGGGGGGAGCGCGTCGCGGCCCGCGTGGAGGTGGTCGAACGCGGCGGCGCGGGGCGCCACGAGATCACCACCAACGACGAGCGCTTCGACGCCAACGACCATCGCACGATCGTCGTCGACGCCGCCGCGGCGTACGACGTCTCGGCGGAGCACGGCGGCCGCGTGGTGCGGGCGCGGGTGGAGCGGCCGACGGCGGGGCAGGTGGTGACGCTCGCCTTCGCCGCCGACGAGCCGGCCGCCGACGAGCCGGCTGGTGAAAAGCCGGCGCCCGACACGCCTGCCGCGCCCGCCGACGGCGCCGTCGACCGGGCCG
>CAISKG010000406.1 GCA_903885855.1 uncultured Planctomycetaceae bacterium | reverse complement strand
GGCGAGGGTTCCCAGGCCGCTGCCGAGGACGAGCCCCAGCGCCCCGGGCGCGACGCCGGCGGCGCGCACCCGGGCGGCCGCTGCCGCCGCTTCCGCACCGCGCCCGTCGGCCGCTCCCATCGTCGTCTCCGTCGCCGCCGCCGCCCCCTTGGCCCGGGTTCGGTCGCGCCCGTATTCTCCCCCGGCCGCGCGTGGGTGCCCATCCCCCGTCGCCGGCCGAGCGACTCCCCCCGAGAAAGCGGCCCGATGCAGAGCCACACCCCGAAGCCGACCCGCGCCGAGAAGTTCGCCGGCCTGTCGGTGGCGATCGTCACCCCCTTCCGCGACGGCGTCATCGACTTCCCCCGCCTCCGCGAGCAGATCGACCTCCAGGCCGCCGCCGGGGTGACCTGTATCTGCCCGGTGGGCACCACCGGCGAATCCCCCACCCTCTCGCACGACGAGCACGAGCGCGTCATCAACGAGAGCATCCAGGCGGCGGCCGGGCGGATGCTCGTCATGCCGGGCACCGGCAGCAACTCCACCGCCGAGGCGGTGCGCCTCACCAAGCACGCGGCGCGCGCGGGCGCCGACGCGGCGCTCGTCGTCGGCCCCTACTACAACCGTCCCACGCAGCGCGGCATGGAGGAGCACTTCAAGGCCCTCGCCGAGGCGGTCGACATCCCGATCTGCGTCTACAACATCCCCGGCCGCACCGGGCGCAACATCGAGCCGGAGACGATCATCCGCCTCGCCGAGCTCCCCGGGATCGCGATGGTGAAGGAGGCCACCGGCGTGATGGACCAGGCCTCGCAGATCATCGGCGCCACCGACCTGACGGTGCTCTCCGGCGACGACAGCATGACGCTGCCGCTGCTCTCGATCGGCGGCCGCGGCGTGATCAGCGTGGTCGGCAACCTCGTGCCGGCCGACATGAAGGCCCTCATCGACGCCTTCGACGCGGGCGACCTCGCGGGCGCACGGCGCTGGCACCACCGCCTCTTCGGGCTGTGCCGCGATCTGCTCGGCCTCGCGAGCAACCCGATCCCCATCAAGGCCGCCCTGGCGATGCTCGGCCGCGACACCGGCGAGGTGCGGCTGCCGCTGGTGGCCCTCGAGCCCGCGCTCGTGGAGAAGCTGCGCGGCGTGCTGCGGGCCTACGGGCTTCCCGCCACCTGACACGAGGCCCCGGCCCATGGACCTCTCGATCGAGGAACGGGCCAACGCCGACGGGGGCGGCCGGGTCGAACTGCTCCTGCGCGGCCGCATCGACGCCGAGACCTCGCCCGAGCTCGAGGCGGCCGTCGACGCCCTGCTCCACCGCGGCGTGACGACGATCCGCCTCGATCTGGCGGCGGTGGGATTCCTCTCCTCCGCCGGCATCCGCACCCTCTTCAACGTCTCGCGCGCGGCCAAGGGAGTGGGGGGCTCGTGCCTGGTCTCCACGGCCAGCGACGGCGTGCGGCGCGTGCTCACCCTCGCCCGGCTGGCGCCCTTGCTCATGGAGCAGCCGGGCGGCGGGCCGGCGGCCGCGGCCGACGCGCCGGCGCCCCGGGCG
>CAISKG010000405.1 GCA_903885855.1 uncultured Planctomycetaceae bacterium | reverse complement strand
GGCGCGGGGGCACCGGCCCGCGGTGGCCGCCCTTCCTGCCCGGCGGGGCGCGGCGGGCGGGGAGGCCGATCGCCGGCGGGGGCCGACGCCTGATCGCGCTCGTCGCGCCGCGCGCGCCGCTCCTTGGCGGCGGCCCGCGGATCGGGGGTTCCGGGCGGGATCATGGTCAGCGCCACGCGGCGACGCTTCTTGTCGATCTCGAGCACCCACACCTTCACCACCTGGCCGACGCTGACCACGTCGTGCGGATCGCCCACGTACTTCCGCGACAGCTGGCTGATGTGCACCATGCCGCTGTCGTGGAGGCCGATGTCGACGAAGGCGCCGAAATCGACGACGTTGAGCACCGCGCCGTGGAGCTCCATCCCCACCGCGAGGTCCTCGAGCTTGAGCACGCCCTTCTTGAAGAACGGCTGGGGGAGATCCTCGCGCGGATCGCGCCCGGGGCGGGCGAGCTGGTCGACGATGTCGGCCAGGAGGAGGCGGCCGACGCCGAGCTCCTCCGCGAGCCGGGGAAGATCCAGGGCGCCGGCTTTCCCGGCCAGCGCGCCGGCCTGCTGGCGGTTCGCGAGATCCTCGGGCGTGCCGCCGAGGCGTTCCAGCACGCGCGAGGCGACCTCGTAGCTCTCGGGGTGGATCCAGGTGGCGTCGAGCGGATTGCTGCCGCCGGTGATCTTGAGGAAGCCCGCGGCCTGCACGTAGGCCGACTCGCCGAATCCGGGCACCTCGAGGAACTGCGCCCGCGAGGTGAAGGCGCCATTCTTCGCGCGCCACTCCTGGAAGCCCTTGGCGGTGGCCTGGTTGAGGCCCGACACGTAGCGGAGCAGCGCCGGGCTGGCGGTGTTGACGTCGACGCCGACGTAATTCACGCAGCTCTCCACGACGGCGTCGAGGGAGGCGTTGAGATGCCGGGCCTTGACGTCGTGCTGGTAGAGCCCGACGCCGATGTTCGCCGGGTCGATCTTCACCAACTCGGAGAGGGGATCCTGGAGCCTGCGGCCGATCGACACGGCGCCGCGGACCGCGGCCTCGTAGCCGGGGAGCTCGTCGCGGGCGTAGGCGCTGGTCGAGTAGACGCTCGCGCCCGCCTCGTTGACGACGCAGTAGGCGATGTCGGCGGCCTGGAGCGGGCCGGTGAGCAGTTCGACGACGAGCGATTCCGTGTCGCGGCCGGCGGTGCCGTTGCCGACGGCGATCACGTTCACGGCGTGCTTCTCGACGAGCTCCGCGATCTTCCGCCCGGCGGCCTCGCGCTTCTCCTTCTGCCCGATGATGTGGAGCACGGCGTGCTCCAGCGGGACGCCGCACTCGTCCACCACCACCGCCTTGCAGCCGCTCTTGAAGCCGGGATCGATCGCCAGCACGCGGCGCCCGGTGACGGGGGGCTGGAGGAGGAGATTGCGCAGATTCCGGGCGAAGACCGCCACGGCGTGCGATTCACAGTATTCGGTGATCTCGCGGCGGATCTCGCGCTCGAGTCCCGGGAGGACGAGCCTCGTGATCGAATCCCGCGTGCAACCGCGGAGGAATTCGGCGTGCGGGTGGGCGGGGTCGACGAGGATCGCCTCGGCGGCGGCCTGCAGTTCCTCCACCGGCCCGTCGACCTTCACCTTGAGCAGCCGGGCCCGTTCGCCCCGGTTGATCGCCAGCGCCCGGTGGGGGGGGATGCGCTGGAGCAGTTCGGTGTAGTGGAAGTAGTCGCGGTAGTGCTTGGCATCCTTGGTGAGCGGCTTGCCCTCCGGCTCCACCCGCTGGCTGGTGAGGTGCCCCTTCTTCCAGAGGATGGTGCGCAGCGCCTCCCGCACGTCGGCGCGCTCCGCGAACACGTCGGCGATGATGTGCCCGACGCCGAGGAGGGCGTCGGCGACGGTGGCCACCTGCGCGTCGGCGTCGATGAAGTCGGCCGCCCGGGTGCCCAGGTCGGCGGCCGCCGGCTCGGCGGCGAGGATCTCGCGGGCCAGGGGCTCGAGGCGGCGCTGCCGCGCGATCTCGGCGAGGGAGAGCTTCCGCGGCTTGAAGGGGAGATAGAGGTCCTCGAGTTGCTTGGTGCTCTCGGCGGCCTCGATCCGCTTCTCGAGATCCTCCGAAAGCCTCCCCTGCCCCTTGATCGTGCGCAGGATCGTCTGCTTGCGGTCGGCGATCTGCCTGGCGCGCCCGACGGCGTCAGCGATCCGCCGGATGTCGACCTCGTCGAGCCCGCCGGTCTGGTCGCGGCGATAGCGGGTGATGAAGGGAACGGTGTTCCCCTCGTCGAGGAGGCGGACGACCGCATCCACACCCTCGGGGGGAAGATCGAGGCGACGGGCGATCGCCCCGAGATCGATGAGCGTGATGGCTGGCATCCCTTGCGCGGCTCCGCGTCCCCGGGCGACCGGACGCCGCTCGACTCCCCGTGTGCCCCGCTCCGGAACGGCGTGCCGCCCGCGTCGAGTGGAAGCATTGGTAACCCGAGGAATCTAGGGTCGATGGAGGGGTGGTGTCAAACAACGCCGGCTGCGGGAGCGCCTCCGGCGGCCGCATGGATGGGGCGTGGCGTCGCGCCCGCGGATGCCGGTCGATGCCCGTCGACGCCGGTCGACGCTGGTCGAAGCCGGCCGATGTCCCGGCTCCGGGAACCGGCCGACGCCGACCACGCCATTCCCCCAGACCCCCCACGATTCCCGGCCCCCCGCGGCGGTGACGGGGGCGTTCGGCGTGGCGGCGACGCCCGAATCCGATCGATCGGGTCGATCGGCCGCCGGGGCATCAAAACGGGGCTTCCGGTCGGGGATCGGCGCCGGCCGTGGCGGGGCGGCGCGGGCCGTTCCGGCGGCGGTCGCTGACCTTGACCGCGCGCTGGAATCTCCCCTATTTCCCGCCCTTTGGAGCCGTCACGCGGAGCGCGGAAGTCCCTCGGCGGAGCCTTCCGCCCGGCGGGCGGCGTCAGGTCCGCCACGAACCACCCTTCTCTCCCACCGTTTGATTGGAGCGATTGTGCGGATCGTGACGATTCGAGAACGGCGGCGGCATCGTCCGGGTGGCATCCCCGGCCGCCGAGCCGCCATCGGCCCCGCACGAGCCCCGCATCGGAGCAGCACACCATGAGCCGCAAGACGCCCCCCACCGCCGCGCCGGCCTCGGAGGAGACCGCGACCTTCGTGCCGCAGGTCGGGCTCCTGGCCCTCGACCGGCAGTATGCCGTCCTGCGCGACGAGATCCGGGCGGCCATCGAGCGCGTGTGCGATTCCGGGAAGTTCATCCTCGGGCCGGACGTCACCGAGCTCGAGCAGGAGCTGGCCCGGCTCCTCGGGGTGCCGCACGCGATCAGCTGTGCGTCGGGATCCGACGCGCTGTTGCTGGCGCTGATGGCGCTCGACATCAAGCCCGGCGACGAGGTGATCCTGCCCAGCTACACCTTCTTCGCCACCGCCAGCGCGGTCACGCGGCTCGGGGCGGTGCCGATCTTCGCCGACATCGACCCCGAGACGTATCTCGTCAGTCCCGCCGACGTGAAGCGGAAGATCAGCCGTCGCACCCGGGCCATCGTGCCCGTACACCTCTTCGGCCGCACCGCCGACATGGACTCGCTCGTCGCGGTCGCCGGCCAGGCCGGGCTGCCGATCGTCGAGGATGCCGCGCAGTCGATCCTCTCCACCTGGCGTGGCCGCTGCACCGGGGCGATCGGCGACGTGGGCTGCTTCAGCTTCTATCCCACGAAGAACCTCGGCGGCGTGGGGGACGGCGGCTTCCTCACCACCACCCGCGACGACCTCGCGGCGAAACTCCGCCTGCTGCGGGTCCACGGGATGGAGCCGCGGTACTACCACCAGGTCGTGGGCATCAACAGCCGCCTCGACTCGATCCAGGCGGCGGTGCTGCGCGTCAAGCTGCCGCACCTCGACGCCTGGACGACCTGCCGGCAGGCCAACGCGGCCCGCTACGCCGCGATGTTCGGCGATTACGATCTCGACGGCCGGGTGACGGTGCCCGGCGACGAGCCGCGCGGGCGGCACGTGTGGAATCAGTTCGTGATCCGGATCGCGGGCGGCCACCGCGACGCCCTCCGCGCCCACCTGGGCAAGTGCGGGGTGGGCACGGAGATCTACTACCCCGTCCCGCTCCACCTCCAGAAGTGCTTCGCGCATCTGGGCTGGGGCGTGGGCGATCTGCCGGAGACCGAACGGGCGGCGCGCGAAACGCTCGCGTTGCCGATCTATCCGGAGCTCCGGCCGGAGGAGCAGGCGACGGTGGTGGGGCGGATCGCGGAGTTCTTCCACGCACCGCATCTCCGCCGCCACGAGGAACGCTCGGGGGCCCACGCCGGCCACGAAGCGGCCGCCCCGCCCCACTTCCTCCGCGCGTCCCGCGCCGTGGGGCGGGCGGACGACGTTCGCTGCTGAAGCGGGCGCTGCCGACCAGCCCTCGCAGGCTGTGGACACGGTGATCCGCCGCCGGATGCGGCGGCAGGCACCCGTCAAAGACCTTGGCTTTTTCAGGGTGCCCACACGTGGAAAGCCACGCCGGCCGGCACGCGGCCGG
>CAISKG010000404.1 GCA_903885855.1 uncultured Planctomycetaceae bacterium | reverse complement strand
TCGCTGCGCGCCGAACGCACGGCCCTGCGCACGCTCCTGGAAACGCTCGAACGCGAGCGCCGCGTCATCTCCTACGAGATCCACGACGGCCTGGCCCAGTCGGTGGCCAGCGCCGCGATGCACCTCGACGCCTGCGCGCACGCCGTCGCCGCCGCCGCGCCGGGGACGGCGTGCCTCGAGGATCTCGCCGCGGCCCGGCGCCGGCTGGCGTCGGCGCTCGAGGAGGCGCGGCGGCTCATCAACGGCCTGCGGCCGCCGATGCTCGACGAACTCGGGCTCCTGGCGGCGATCGAATCGCTCGTCATCGAGGTCGCCGGCTCGGGGCTCGCGATCGACTACGACCGGCCGGACACGCTCCCGGCGCTCGCCCCCGAGGTCGCCACGGCGTTGTTCCGGATCGTGCAGGAATCGCTTTCCAACGTCCGCCAGCACGCCGGCGCCCGCCGCGTGCGCGTCGCCGTCGCCGCCGCGCCGGAAGGCTGCGTGGCGGTGGAGATCGCCGACGACGGCGTCGGCTTCGATCCCCGCGTCGCGGCGGAGGAGGGCTTCGGCCTCGAGGGCATCCGCCAGCGGGCGCGCCTCTTCGGGCGCGAGGCGACGGTGTCGAGCGTCGCCGGCGGCGGCACGCGGATCGCCGTGACGTTGCCCGCCGCAGGGACGCCGGGCACCAGGCCGGCCGGGCCTCAGGGGCCGGGGTGAGCCGTCCTGCCCGGCCGCGCCCGCGCCGCGGTCCGGCCCGCTCGTCTCACGGCGTGACGGTGCCGCCGACCTTCACCTGCAGGCGGCCCGTGCACTTGGCCTGCGCGGGGACGTTCACTTTCAGGAACAACACTCCGTCGCGCTCGGCGGGCTTCTCGAAGGAGTTGCCGATCAGAAACGGCTTCGGCGGCTTCTCGTTGCCCCCCGCGCCGCCGACGGGGATGATCGCCCCCATCACCGCGCCGAACGGCACGTAGGCGAGGACGTCGTTGTCGGGATTCTCGCCGGTGATCCCCTCGGGGCTGCTCGACAGGGTGAGGGAATTGATCTTGTAGTCGCCCGCCACACGGATGCGCAGGGCGCGGTCCTTCTGCACCGGGCCGACCTCCTGCCACGACTTGGAGACGTCGAGGGTGAAATCGATCTCGCTGGCATTCAGTCCCAGCGCCGACAGCTCCTCGATGCGTTCCTTGATCTTCTCGTTCTGGGGATAGAGCTTCTGCAGCGCCTCGAGGATCATCCGCGCGCGGTCGTAGGAGCCGGCGTCCTCGTACGACTTGATGAGGTTCTCGGTGTCGCGCAGGAAACTGTCCTTCACCTTCTCCATCTTGGCGTCGATCTTCTTCACCTCGGGGTTCGCCGGCTTGGGCCGCGCCTTGCCGCCCGGCTGGGCCGCCGCGACGCCGACCAGCACCGCCAGCACGCACCACGCGGCGCCCACGAGGGCGGGGCGCACGTGACGTTGGAAGAAAACCCGCGTGGCCATCATCGTCATGCCTCCAGGGAGCCCGCCCATGCACCGCCGCCGACCTCGTTCGTGTTGTACCGCGCGATGCGGGATCGTTCTATCGCCGCGCACGGCCGCCGCTGTGGCGGGCGGGGGGGCGCGAGGGGCGCAGACGCCGCCCGCCGTGCCGCAGGTCGACGCTCGCGCCGCCCTCAGGGGGCGGGGGATGCGGCCGGGGCGGGCGCGGCCGGCGCCGCCGGCTCGATCGCCTTGAGCGACCGGAAGAGGTCGCTGTCGGTGGTGAGCACGAGCGTGGCGTCGGGGCCGAGGGTTTCGCGCCAGGTCTCGAGCGTCTTCATGAAGCGGAAGAACTCCGCCGCCCGCGGGCTCGCGCCGTAGGTGCCCGCGTAGATCTCCGCGGCCTCGGCGTCGGCCTCGCCCATGATCTTCTGCACCGCCAGGTAGCTCTCCGCCTCGATGCGGCGCAGGTCCTTCTCCTTCTGCCCCTCGATCTTCGCCGCCTCGCCGGCCCCCTGCGAGCGGAAACGCTCGGCGATCTGCATCCGCTCCGACGACATCCGGTCGAAGATCTTCTCGATCACGCCCGTCTTGTAGTTGAGGCGCTTGACGCGCACGTCGAGGAGCTCGATCCCCCACAGCGTCACCTTGGGCGCCGCCGCGGCGAGGATCTCGTGCTCCAGCTGCCGCCGGCCGTACTCGATCCCCGGCAGGGTGGAGACCGTCACCCCAGGCTCCTCGAGCACGGCGTCGCGCTCCGCCACGCGATCCTTGTCGGAGCGCACCACCTCGATGAGGTCGTGGCGCGCGATGACGTTGCGCGTCTCGCTGCCGATGATGTCGTCGAGCCGCGAGAAGGCGCTGCGCTCGTCGCGCAGGCTCTGGAAATACTTGAGCGGATCGGCGATCCGCCAGCGGGCGAAGGTGTCGACGACGATGAACAGCTTGTCGCGCGTGGTCATCTCGCTCGGCGGGCCGTCCCACTCGAGGATCCGCTTCTCGAAGCGGTTCACCGTCTGCACGAAGGGAAGCTTGAAGTGCAGGCCGGCTTCCGATTCCGTGCCCTGGTTGATGGCGTTCCCCACCGGCCGGCCGAACTGCGTGATCACCACCTGCTCGGTCTGGTCGATCGTGTAGGCCCCGCCGAGGAGGATCGCCCCGAGGGCCACCAACGGCAGGAAGGCGATCGGCGAAAACAGCCAGTCGGAGAGCCGGCGGCCGAGGCGCAGGAGCGGATGATTGATCGGCAGCGGGCTCACGGCTCCCCTCCCGGAAAGAGGGGATCGCGGCGGCGGCCCGGCTGACGCGGCGCCTCGGTGGCCGCCGGCACCGGCGCCGGGAGCGTCATCAGCGGGAGGAATTGCCGCGCGTCGGCGTCGATGATCACCTTCCCGCCGAGGCGCGGGATGACCTCGGAGAGCGTCTCGAGGTAGAGCCGTTGCCGGGTGACGTCGGGGGCGCGCTCGTACTGCTCGAACTGCCGCCGGAAGCGGGCCACGTCACCCTCGGCCTCCTTGACGCGCTTGAGCGCGTAGCCCTCGGCCTCGCTCACGCGCCGCATCGCCTCGCCGCTGGCCCGGGGAACGACCTTGTTGTATTCGCCGTTGGCCTGGTTGATCGTCTGTTCGCGCTCCTGCTGGGCCCGGTTGACCTCCTCGAAGGCCGACTGCACGCGGGCCGGCGGGTGCACGTTCTTCAGTTGCACCTGCTGCACGCGGAGGCCGAGGCGCAGCTCCTGGGCCAGCTCCGTGAGCTTGGCGATGGCGTCGTTCTCGATCCCCTGCCGGCCCACCGTCAGCACCTCGTCGACCGTCCGGTCGCCGATCACCTCGCGCATCACGCTCTCGGCGAGGTCGCGGAGCGTGGCCCCGGGCTCGCGGTTGTTGAAGAGCCATTCGTGCGGGTCGGAGATCTCGTACTGCACCACCCACTCGACGTGGGCCGCGTTGAGGTCGCCGGTCACCATCTCGCTCTCGCGCGCCTGCTCGCCGGAGACCTGGTCGGGATTCGTTCCCCCGACGGTGCCGAAGCCGAATTCCATCTTCAACTGCCGCTTCACCGGCACGATCGTCACCCGGTCGATGCCGAAGGGGAGCTTGAAGCGCAGGCCGGGGTCGGCGGTGCCGATGAAGCGCCCGAAACGCTGGATCACCCCCACGCTTTCCGGGCCCACGGTGTACACCACGCCGAACAGGCCGCTGGCCGCGAGGAAGAACAGCAGCGCCACCACCGGCACGAGCCAGCCTCCGCCGCCGGGGAGGCCGGCGAACGGGGATGGGAGGCGCGGGAATTCGCGGGAACGGGCCATGGCGGGCGATCGTGGGGCGGGAGGGTGAACCTCCATCCTGATCGGAATCGCGGCCGATGCAACCGCGGGGTCGGGCGGGGAGCGCGGGCACCCCGAATCAGCGGCCGGCCCGCTCCGACGCCCCGGCCACAGCCCGGGCGACGAGGAAATCGACCAGTTCCTGGCAGCGGAAGAACCCCTCCCAGAAGTTGTGCCCCTGGCCGCGGGCCACGATCAGCCGGACGAGCTCCCCCTTCCCGGCCGCCCGGTACGAGGCCTCGAGGCGCCCCGAATTCGGCTCCAGGGGCACGACGGTGTCCATGTCGCCGTGGATGATGCACACCGGCACACCCGCCTTCGCGGCCACGTCGATCCGCTCGATCGGGCACAGATCGGCGGCCCGTGCGAGGAGGTCCCCGGGCGCGAGCCCGTAGGCCCCGGCGGCCGCGTCGGCGCCGGGGTAGGTGCGCCAGTCGTACACGGGATAGATCCCGCCGATGCCGGCCGTCCACTCCGGGTGCGCGATCGCCCAGGCGGAGGCCCACAGGCCGCCGCGGCTGCGCCCCAGCACCGCCGGCCGCTCGGAATAGCCCCGTTTCACCATCTCGGCGTGGAGCTGCTCCGTGGCGCGCACGGCCTCGGGGCTGCCGTACGACTCCCCGGTGTCGATGCCCGCCACCGCCACGCCCGCCTCCGTGAAACGCTCGTGCATCCAGCGCTCCGCCTCGTCGGGGTAGGCGGGCAGCGTGGGGGCGTAGAGGATCCAGGGCTTCGCGGCGCCGGCGGGAGGCGATTCCACCGCCGCGGGCGTGAAGAGGAACGCCGTCCGGCCGTCGACCGCGAACACCTCCCCGGGGAGGATGAGGTTCTTGGCCGGTGGGGCGGGCTCCGCCGCCGAAGGGCCGGGCGGCGCGAGGACCACCGCGAGGACGGCCGCGGCCCCCACCGCGCCGCGGAGCCCGGCGTGGAATCGTGGCACGGCGTGGCGCTGGGTCGACATGCCCGACAGTCTACGTCGTTCCGCGGGGCGGCGGCACGGCGACCCGCCCGGCCGGCCGGCGGCGCTGTTGGCCGGCGGTGCCCGGCGTGAAAGAATCAGGGCATGCCTCCCACGCTCCGCCATCTGATCGCCCCCGTGCTCCTCGCGATCGGGGCCGCCGGCGCCGCTGCCGCGGCCGGGCCCGACTTCGGCCGCGACGTGCGGCCGATCCTGGCCGACCGCTGCTTCAAGTGCCACGGCCCCGACGACCTCGCGCGGCAGGGGGGCCTGCGCCTCGACCGCCGTGACGACGCCCTCGCCCCGGCCGATTCCGGGAGCCGGGCCATCGTCCCGGGCCACCCCGACTCGAGCGCATTGATCGCCCGGATCACGAGCACCGATCCCGACGTCGTCATGCCGCCGCCGCATGCCAAGAAGGATCTCGGCGAGCGCGAGAAGCGGATCCTCGCCGAGTGGATCGCCGCCGGGGCCGAATACCGCCCCCACTGGGCCTTCGAGCGGCCGTCGCGCCCGCCCGTGCCCGCCGCCCCCGACGCTCCGGGAGCCGCGCCCCCGGCCAATCCGATCGATCTGTTCGTCCGCGACCGGCTCGCGCGCGAGGGGCTCGCCCCGGCCCCCGAGGCCGACCGGGCCACGCTCTGCCGGCGCGTGCACTACGACCTCGTCGGCCTGCCGCCGACGCCCGAGGAACTCTCCGCCTTCCTCGCCGACACCGCGCCCGGCGCCTGGGATCGCCTCGTGGACCGGCTGCTGGCGAGCCCGCGCTACGGCGAGCGCTGGGCGCGCCGCTGGCTCGACCTCGCCCGCTACGCCGACACCAACGGCTACGAGAAGGACCGCGAACGGCGCATCTGGCCCTGGCGCGACTGGGTGATCCGGGCCCTCAACGACGACATGCCCTACGACGCCTTCACGCTCCGGCAGCTCGCCGGCGACCTCCTCCCCGGGGCCACGGTGGACGACGTCGTCGCCACCGGCTTCCACCGCAACACGATGATCAACGAGGAAGGGGGGATCGATCCGCTCGAGTTCCGCTACCTGGCGATGGTCGACCGCGTGAACACCACCGGCGCCGCCTGGCTCGGCCTCACCGTCGGCTGCGCGCAGTGCCACACCCACAAGTACGACCCGCTCACCCACCGCGACTACTTCGGCCTCTTCGCCCTCCTCGACAACGCCGACGAGACGGAATGGGTGATCGCCGACGCCGAGCGGGCGCGGGTGGTGGCCGACCTCGACGCCCGGATCGCCGCCGCGTGGGCGGGCCTCGCCACGCGCTGGCCGGCCGGCGGGCCGCCGCTCGAGGAGCGCTTCGACGCCTGGGAACGCGAGGAGGCGGCGCGGGCGGTCGACTGGCGGGTGGCGCGGCCCGTCGCCTGGACGACGTCGATGCCCCACCTCTCGCTGCGCGAGGATGGCGCGCTCGTCGCCGGCGGCGACGTCACCAAGAGCGACCGCTACGAGATCGACCTCGGCGCGTCCGACGCGGCCGTGCGCGCCATCCGCCTGGAGGTGCTCCCCGACCCGAGCCTGCCGGCGCACGGCCCGGGGATGGCCTGGTACGAGGGGCCGAAGGGGGATTTCTTCCTCTCGGAGATCGAGTTTTCCGCGGGAGGCGCGCCGCTGGCGGTGGCCGAGGCGAGCGAGTCCTTCGCCGGCACGGCCGCCTTCTCCGGATCCGCGAGCGCCGCCCGCTCGGCCCTCGACGGCGAGATGTCGAGCGGCTGGAGCACCAACGGCGAGCAGGGGCGTCCCCATGCGGCGGTGTTCCGCCTCGCCGAGCCGGTGCCCGCCGGGACGCCGATCCGCGTGGTGATGCGCTTCGAGCGCCACTACGCCTGCCCGCTGGGCTGCTTCCGCCTCTCCGTGACCGCGCACGACGGGGCCGCGGCGCGGGGCCGCGACGCGGCGGCGGAGGCGGCGCTCGCCGTGCCGCGGGCGGCGCGGTCGGCCGACCAGGAGGCCCTGGTGCGCGCCGCGTTCCTCGCCTCCGCCCCCGAGCTCGAAAGCGCCGTCCGGGAGATCCGCGCCCTGGAGGCCGAGCGCCGCGGCGGGCCGACCACGCTCGTCTTCCGCGAGCGGCCGGCGGCCCACCCGCGTCAGACGCGGCTGCGCCACCGAGGGGAGTACACGTCGCCGCGCGACGAGGTCGCCCCGGCGCTGCCCGGCTTCATCGCCGCCGGGGATCTCGCGGCGGCGCCGGGGGAGGGGCGGCCGGGGCGGCTCGCGCTGGCCCGCTGGCTCGTCTCCCCCGCCAATCCGCTGGCCGCGCGCGTGGCGGTGAACCGGCAGTGGCAGGCCTTCTTCGGCCGCGGGATCGTGGCCACGCTCGACGACTTCGGCCTCCAGGGCGATCCCCCCTCGCATCCGGAGCTGCTCGACTGGCTGGCGGTAACGTTCGTGGAGGATCTGGGCTGGTCGTCCAAGCGCCTCCACCGCCTCATCGTCTCGAGCGCCACCTACCGGCAGGCGTCGGTGGCCTCGGCCGCGGCCCTCGCCGCCGATCCGGCCAACGTGCTCCTGGCGCGCGGGCCGCGCACGCGCCTCGAGGCCGAGCAGATCCGCGACGGCCTCCTGCGGGCGGCGGGGCTGCTCTCGGAAAAGATGTACGGCCCCGGCGTGCGGCCGCCGCAGCCGGCCGGCGTGACGGAGACGGCCTACGGCGGGGGCGCCTGGGAGCCGAGCCCGGGCGAGGATCGCCACCGCCGCAGCGTCTACACCTTCCAGAAGCGCACCGCCCCCTTCGCGATGGTGACCACCTTCGACGGCCCCAGCGGCGAGAGCTGCCTGGCGCGGCGCGACGTCTCCAACACGCCGCTGCAGGCCCTCACGCTCCTCAACGATCCGATGTTCGTCGAGGCGGCGCGGGCCCTGGGGGCGACGCTCGCCGCCGCCCCCGGCGACGACGCGGCCAGGCTCGAGGCGCTCGGCCTGCGCGTCCTGTCGCGCCCCTTCGACGCCGCGGAGGCGCGGGCCCTGGCCGACTACCTCGCC
>CAISKG010000403.1 GCA_903885855.1 uncultured Planctomycetaceae bacterium | reverse complement strand
CGCGCCCGTAGCTCAGTCGGATAGAGCATGGGATTTCTAATCCCAGGGTCGCTGGTTCGATCCCAGCCGGGCGTACTCCGATCCTTGCTCGGCCCGCGGCGGCGTGTGCCGCCGCCATGGGAGCCGGCAGGTTGCTGGGCCGGCCTCCGTGGCGAGCAGGCCGCTGACGGCGCACGACGCCGTGCCGCGCCCCGGCATCTTGCCGCCGCGCTTGCCCATCTCCCCGACGCCACCACCGCCGCCCGGCCCTCCGTGCCCCGCCCGCCGCGCCCGGCCGCTCCGCTCAAGAGCGGCGTCGAGGCATTCCGATCCTCCCGCTACCCTCCCGCCGACGCGGGTCCCACCAGCGCCGGAGACATCGGATGCCCCCCCACGCGCCACGCTCCCCGCGCTCGACGCGGCTCCACACCGAGCTCCTCGAGCCCCGCCTCGCCCTCGCCGGCGACACGACCCGCGCCGCCAGCGAGCCCGTCATCGCCGTCATGACGAGCGACGGCGCGGTCGCGGCCATCGACCCTGCCCTCGCGGCACCGGCCACCTTCTCCGCCGGCACCGCCGAGACGACGCCGGACCGCCCCTGGATCGGGCGCGCCATGGCCGCCGAGCGCGGCGCGGTCGTCTTCCAGGTGCGCTTGGGCGCCGGTCCCGACGGCACGACCACGCTCCAGACCCTCCCCATCTGGGCGCGCCTCAACCCGCGGGGGAACGCGGCGCCGGCCGCTGCCGACCTGACCGCGGCTGACGCGATCACCGCGACCGCCTTCACCGGCGGCGCAGGTGGGGCCGACCCGATCGCCATGCCGCTCGAGAGCCTCCTCGCCGCGCCTCCGCCGCGGCCCGCCGACGACGGCGACCTGTTCGTCGTGATCGAATCGTCGTCGGACCTGCTCCTGGCGATCACGACCGCCGGTGTCGTGCTCGCAGGCGCCCCCGGTCGCCCCCTCGAGACCGTCCAGCCCCCGCCGGCGGATGCCGGCGCCGGTACGGGCGTGGCCGAGCCTGACAACGCCCCGGCGCCGGACGGCGCCGCGGGCTCCGCACCGGATGGCGACCAGACCGTCGCCCCCGCCCCGTGGCTCGACGCCCTCCTGCCCCCCGCGTCAGACGGCCTCGCCACGGGCTCCGCCGCAGCCTGGCTGCAGGACGCGCGCACGGGCGACAGCGGAGCCTTCGTCCTCTGGGCCGTGCCGACCGCCGCCGGCCGACCGCCGCTCCTCGTCCCGCTCTACGCGCGCTTCAATCCCGCGGAGGCCGAAGATCCGGCGCTGCTCCCCGATCGCCCACGGCCTGCCACCGCCCGGTTCCACTCCACGAGCGCCGACGGTGCCACGATCGATCTCGATCCGGCGGCGGACCTGCCCGGCGACACCGCGGAAGGATTCCTCGTCATCCACACCGACTCGAACCTCGAGATCCTCCTCGGCACCATCCTGCCCCTCTTCCTCACCCTCGCCGACAGCCCGGGCGCCCTTCCGGGTGCCGATGCCGACGGCGTCGCGCTCCTCGCCGGCTCCCTTCTGTCGCTCCCGGCGCCGCCGGCCCCCGACGTCGCGCTCCTCCACGACACCGGCCTGCACGCCGACGACCGGATCACCGCCGACGGCCGCCTCGCGGTGACCGAGCTGCCGCAGACGCGCGTCGAGTACTCCGCCGACGGGGGCCGCACCTGGCAGGCCGGGCACCGCCCGGGAAACGGCGACAACTCGGTGCTCGTGCGGCGCGTCGACGCCTTCGGGCAGGCGTCGGAGCCGACGGCCTTCACCTTCCGGCTCGACACCACAGCGCCAGCCGCGCCGCGGCCCCGCCTCGCCGGCGTGCCGGCGGGGGTCAGCGATCCCGTCCGACGCGACGCAGCCCTTGCGATCGGTGGCGTGGAGGCGGGAGCCCGCGTCCAATTCTCGGCCGACGGTGGCCCCTGGCTCGATTCCTGGACGCCGCGCGAGGGCTCCAACGTCGTCCGCGTGCGGCAGATCGACGCGGCCGGCAACGCCTCCGCCCCCTCGCACGCGGTACGCGTCCGCATCGACACCGTCGCCGCGCCGCTCGGCGTGTCGCTCGCCCGCGACACCGGCTCGAGCCCCGCCGACCGGATCACCGCCGACGCCCGGCTGGCCTTCAGCGGCCTCGAGCCGGGCGCGACGGTCCGCTACTCCACCGACGGCGGCGCCAGCTGGAGCGCACGCTACCGCCCCGTCGAGGGCCGCAACCGCCTCCTCGTGCGGCAGCTCGACGCTGCCGGCAACCTGTCGGCGCCGGTGGCGTTCGAGTTCACGCTCGACACCATGAAGCCTCGCGCCCCCGCGACCGTCCGCCAACCCGCCACGACCGACGCCCTGACGGCCCCCGCGCTCGCGGCTGCCGCGGGCGAGCGCGTGGAATACCGCGTCGGGCGCGGCCCGTGGCGCGAGGATCCTCCCGCCCCCCGCACGCGGATCACCGTCCGCGTGCGCGTCGTCGACGCCGCCGGCAACGTCTCGGCCGTCACGCGCCTCGCACCGCCGACGCCCGAACGGACCTGATGGCCCCGTCGCCGGCCGGCCGTCAGGCGTCGCCCACCGTCGGCTGAGGCTCCGCGGCGGCGGCCGGAGGCGCGGGAAAGAGCGACCGCGTGGCGACGTGGAGCAGGAAGCCCGCCGGCCCGAGGAGGAACGTGCCCACCAGGCACGCCGTGCGCAGCCACCACGGCATCCCGCGCCGCACCGCGTCGCGCGCGATCCCCGCCCCCACCACCATGTCGAAGGCCAGGTAGTGGGTCCAGGCGGCGGCGAACACCCAGTCGTCGGCGAAAGCCTGCCGCAGGCCGTCCATCGTCATGATGTCGCCCGACTGCTCCCCGCCACCGAGAAGGAGCTTCGTGGCGATGATCGCCGCGTAGCTCGCCGCCAGCAGCGCCGGCACCACCCAGGCGCACAGCCAGCCCGACACGCGGCGCTGGCCCGGGAGCAGGAGGAGGACGATCCAGGCCGCGAAGGCGACGGTGTTGGTCAGGCGGAAGTAGGCGTCGGCCATCGGGAACGTCCTCGGAGGTGGCGGAGGCACCCGGCCACGATCAACCATTGGCCGAGGCAGTAGGTGAGCATGACGCCGATCCGCGCGCCGCCCAAGGGGGCGACGAAGCGATCGACGGCCAGCAGGCTGTCGGACACCATGAACCACTCCGCCCCCGCGAACACCAGCCCCCAGCTGACCAGCGACGTCCCCCCGGCGCGGAGGGCGGCGGCGGTGCCCATGGCCGTGATGGCGGCGGCGTAGCAGGACACGGGGATCACGAGCCAGGCCGGCACCCGCGCGAGGACCGTGCAGGCCACGACGAGCCCCACGGCGATCACGATCGCGGCGAGCACGAGCGCCTGCCAGGGCCGCCCCGGGTGCGGATCGCGGCCGGGGCCGAGGAACGCGGCGGCGTAGACCACCTGCGCGACGAGGAACGATCCCAGCCCCGCGCCGAACCACGCCTCCCCGCTCCCCATCAGGAACACGTCGCCGAGCCAGGAGAAGACGAGCGCCGCGGTGACGAGCCGCACGAGGCTCCCCCCCCGCGGCGCCGCGGCCCGCAGCCACACCACGAGGATCGGCATCAGCAGCGGCTTGCAGATCCGCGCCGCCAGGGGCAGGCCGGAGACCGTGCCGGCGGTGGCGGCGGCGAGGGCGATCGCCGCCAGGAGGGCCGCGCTGCGGGGGTGCATGGGATCATCCGGAGGGGCCACCGAGCCGGCCGACCACGCCCGCGGGGCACGGTGCCCCGCCCGGCGCGCCGGCCCTCAATCCTGCCAGAACAGGCTCTCGCGCGGGCCGCGGTAGGCGACGTTCATGTGGGGCGTGGCCTGGGGCACCTCTCCCGCGGCGAGCGAATCGACGCCGGCGATCACCATCCCCGAGGTGAGCAGCGTGCGCTCCACGGGATACGGGGCGCGCGACCGCAGCACCAGCTCCTCGATGTGCCGCGTGAGGGGATGGAAGAAGTCGGCCGTCGTCGCGCCGTAGTTCGGCATGGGGAGGTGCATCAGGCAGCTGACGATCTCGCCGGTGTCGCTCCGCAGCCCGGCGTAGGTGAAGTCGCGAAGGGGCGCCATGATCATCGTCGTGCGGAAGCCGTCGCGGTGGTCGACGAGGTAGCCGGTCGAGTCGGCCAGCGCCTTCCGCGCCCAGTCGAACGTCACGGGGCCGGTCATCCACCCTCCCTCGACGGGAAGATTGTGGCTGCGGTTGAGCGCCGCCACGATCAGGCGCCGCGTCACGTCGCGGTCGGCGGCGGCGAGCGCCTCCCAGAGCTTCTCGCCGCGCAGGGCGTGCAGCGAGCGCACCCCCGTCTCCCCCCCGCGGCGTCGCTCCGACATGCACTGCGCCGTCTCCAGGCCGTGGAAGTCGTAGCTGTCGACGCCCCCGTAGCACATGCAGACGCTCTCGAGGAGCGGGGCCTCGGAGGGGATGTCGACGGCCGGCTGGCGGATCGTGACCGGGAGCGACGAGCCGGCCAGGAAGGGGAAGCCGAGGCGCCGGGCGTCGGCCACCATCTCGGCGCACTCGTCCCACTCGGTCGAGAGGTGCTTGTCGTTGAAGACCGGCACCGCGCGGCCCGAGTCCTCGAAGACCTTCACGCACTCCTTGAACCACTCGTAGCGCGGGTAGCGCGTCTGCCCCTTGGCGGTCTTCGGATAGTCGCCGTGCTCGCCGATGATCACGACGCCGTCCACGGCGAGCTTCTCGCCGCCGAGCGTCAGCGCCTCGCGCACGCTGGGGAAGTCCTTGAGGCCGTAGCGCGCGATGCGCTCGCGGCCGAGGTCGGGCTTCTTCTCCTTGCCGTCCCCCTCGGGAAACTGCGCGACGTGCACGGCGGCCACGTCGAGGCGCGGCGCCTGCCAGGCCCCGCGCCAGGAGTAGCCCATGGCGAGGCGGTCGAGGATGTGCTGCGTGTGGGAGTGCTCGAAGATCACCGTGCCGAGCACCGCGATCCGCTTCCGGGACGAGTCGCCGGCGCGGGCCGCCATGGGCACCCCGACCAGCGGCGCGGCGAGGCCGGCGGAGGCGGCGCGGAGAAGGGAGCGGCGCGGCAGGCGGGCGGACGTCATGGGAGGGCTCCTCGGGGACCGTTGACGACGGACACGATCAGGCTGGAATCTCGGCATCGGCGTCGGCGCGGGGCCGGTCGGCGGGCCAGAGGAGCGCCCAGGCCAGGAGGGCCACGACCGTCACGCCGCCGGCGGCTGCCAGGCCCACCGAATACGACTGCGTCTGGTCGGCGAGCTGGCCGAAGAGCTTCTGGAAGCGGGCCGACGCCACCCAGGCGAAGAAGCTCGCCACGCCGGTGACGAGCCCCTGGTGGTGGCGCGAGATGTCCTGCGTGAAGGAGTAGTAGATGGGAAACATCCCCAGCGCCCCGGCCCCCGCGACGAGGAACACCGCCAGGAGGAGCGGCCCCCCGGAGAGGGCGGGCACGGCGAGGAGCGCGAGGCACAGCGCGCAGCACACCGCGAACGTCGCCACGCGCGACCACTTCACCGACATCCCCCTGCCGGCGAGCCACCACGCCGCCCAGCCGGCCAGCAGGCAGCCCACGTCGGCGACGCCGAACCACAGGGCGTTGAACCACAGCGTCTCCCCCTCGCCGTAGCCGTACTGCTTCTGGAGGATGAGCGGGATCCAGGCGCGGAGGATCTGCCACACCGTGTTGATCACCACCACGACCACGAGCACCGCGGCCCAGCGTGCGAGCGTCTCGGCGCCGGTGGGGGGCCGTGCGCCGGCGTCGTCGGCCGCGCGATCCGACGCTCCGAAGCGCTCCCCGCGCGTGGCGGCCAGCCAGCCGAAGATCCACACGATCCCCACGAGCCCCACGATCTGGAATCCCAGCCGCCAGCTCTGCCCCATCCGCACCATGATCCACCACATCGCCACGGGCGTGAGGATCGAGCCGATCGAGGTGCCGCTCTGGAGGATCCCGTTGCCGAGCGCCCGGCCCCGCGCGGTGAGGATGAGCTGCGTCGTCTTCAGGGCGCAGGGCCAGTGGGCCGCCTCGAAGAATCCCAGCGCCGTCCGGCACCAGAGCAGCTCCTCGGCGTCGCGCGTGAAGCCGGTGGCGAAGCCGACGAGCGACCAGGCCAGCAGGGCCGCGGGGTAGAGCCAGCGCACGCTCACCCGGTCGGCGAGGACCCCGAACACGAGCGAGCCGGCGGCGAAGGCGTAGCCGAACCATTCCTCGAGCCGGCCGTAGCCCTCGTTCGTGAGGGCGAACTCCTCGACCACGCGCTTCGACGCGTTGGCGAGGGTCTGGCGGTCCATGTAGTTGATCGCCGAGGCGGCCAGGAGCAGCCCCGCGATCACGGCCACGCGCCGGGGAAGGCGCTCGCCACCGCCTCCGAATCCCACCATCGCTCAGCCCTCCCAGGAGCGGCCGTCCCAGCGGATCACGCGCTCGAGCCACGCGGCGAGGTCGGCGGCGAAGAGCGCGAAGAGCGTCTCCCCCTTCCCGGCGCTGGCCGCCTGCGGCGAGCCGATGTGGCCCGGATGCGTGCGCTCCTTCGTGATCCAGGCGCGGAAGCCGGGGAGGAAGGGATTCCCGAAGGCCACCGTCTCGAGCCCCTCGTGCGGCTTGACCAGCTGCGGCGCCGCGCGGAGCACCATCGAGGTCTCCCATTCGCAGGCGTGCCCCATCTCGCGCTGCACGAAGGCCGGGTCGTGCTCCCAGGGGCGGGTGCCCAGGCCCCAGTAGGTGGTCATGAGGAGGAGCAGGTCGTCGCGCGTGCGGTGGCGCTGGCGGAGCTCGAAGAGGGCCTGCTTCACCGGCACGTCGTTGCCGCCGTGGCCGTTGACGACCACGATCCGCCGGAAGCCGTGGGCGAGGAAGCACTCGGCCGTGTCGGCGACCATGTCGAGGTACACCCGCGGCGAGGCGGAGAGCGTGCCGGGGAAGTCGAGGTGGTGGTGGGAGTTGCCGAGCCACTGCAGCGGCGCGAAGAGCACGGCGTCGCCCAGCCGCCGCGACACGCGGGCCACGATCTCGCCCAAGAGGAGGCTGTCGGTGACCACCGGAAGGTGGTGGCCGTGCTGCTCCACCGCCGCCACCGGGATCACCACCGGCATGTCGCGCGACAGCGCCGCCACCTCGGGCCAGGCCAGATCGACGAGGTTCATGGTGCTTCCCCGGCGAGGTCCGCGAGGGGGACGACCTGGAAGACGACGTCGGCCCGGCTCCCCTCGTAGACGATCCCCACGCGGTCGCCCGCCACGCGCGCGAGGCTGGGGTAGCCGCGGCCGCGCCCCTCGTCGAGGAGGATCCGGCGATCCTCGGGCCAGGTGGCGCCGTCGTCGTCGCTCGCGCGGATCGACTGGTGCGATCGCTCCTTCTGCGACAGCGGATTGGCGAAGAGGAGCAGCCGGCGGCCGCCGGCGGCCGGCAGCGACAGCAGGCTGCCGTTGCAGTTGGGCTCCTCGAGGACGCGGTCGCTGGTCGG
Source organism: uncultured Planctomycetaceae bacterium (assembly GCA_903885855.1). GTDB lineage: Bacteria > Planctomycetota > Planctomycetia > Pirellulales > UBA1268 > QWOP01. The sequence continues at coordinate 6,836 of CAISKG010000403.1, read as the reverse complement.
ATGCGACGCCCACGTGCTCCCCAGGTCGGCCGTCACGGCCACGCCGCGGTAGCGCTGCAGGTCGCTGCGCACGTTGAGCATGATCGAGCCGTCGGAGAGCTCGGCCGCCTGGCACTCGTTGCCACCTCGGTAGCCGAAGGCCCCGAGCCGCCAGGTGGCGCCGCGGTCGGAGCTGGTCATGATCGTGGCGAAGGAGTCGAGGCGACCGCCGGCGAAGCGCCCCTGGACGGGCATCACGAGCGTCCCGTCGGCACGCGTGAAGCCGGCCTGCGGCGCGGGGGCGAAGAGCCACCAGGCCTCCTCCTTGAGGCTCCGGGTGAGGTTCTCCGGCGCCGACCAGGTGCGGCCGTCGTCGTCGGAGTGCACGGCCATGAACTGCGCCGTCTTCCCGATCTCCCAGCCCGGCTCCGAGCCGTCGTCGTTCCACTGGTGCTTGCCCGGCTTGCCGTGGACCCACAGCGCGAAGACCCAGATCCTGCCGGTGACGTCGTCGACGAGGATTCCGGGATCGCCGCAGCCGTTCTGGGCCTGCGGCAGCCCCCCCGCCTCGCCCATGTCGATGATCGTCCGCAGCGGCTCCCAGGTGCGGCCGCCGTCGGTGCTGCGGGAGAGGCCGACGTCGATGTCCTCCTGGAGATCGCGCGTGCCGCGGTGGCGCAGATCGTAGGCGGCCAGGAGCGTGCCCGTGGGCGTGGCCGCGAGAACCGGGATCCGCGTGGTGTGGACGCCGTCCTGCCCGTGGCGGCGCAGCGCCACCCCGATCCGCTGCCGCACCACGGGCGAGGCGTCCTCGACGGCGACGGGGCCGGCCGAGGTCGCGACCCCGTCGATCGTGAGCGCCACCCGGTCGAGCAGGTCGACGTCATCGCCGATCGCGGCGACCACCCAGAAGACGTTGTCGCCGGGGTCGAGCGCGAGCCCGCCGTCGAGGTGCATCCGCCCGGCCTCGATCCGGGCGCCGGCGACCGGCTCGGCCGGCGCCGTGGGACCGGCCTCCCCACCTCCGCGGACGAGGCGGATGTCGCGCAGGGCCTGGGGCAGCGCACCACCGACGGCGAGCGACTCCAGCCGCGGCGGCTCCCCGTCCCCATCCCCCTCGACGCGCACCACGAGCCGGCACAGCGGCGCCTCGGGCTCGCCGACGAGCAGCGGCACCGCCGGCCGGCGGGCCGTCGCCACCACGCGCGGCGCCGCCTGCACCGCGGCGGGGATCGCCAGGGAGAGGACGAGCGCGGCGGCGAGGGCGCGACGGATCATTTCGCGCCGGGGGCCAACTCGCGGATGAAGACGTTGCGCCAGCGGATCTCGCCGCCGTGGGTCTGCAGCTGGATCGGCCCCTTCGGCGGCACCGGCTGGGCCCGGTCGTAGTAGTTCTCCATCCGGGCTTCGTCGACCACCTTCTGGTCGTTGAGCCACACCGACACCGTGTCGCCCACCATGCGGATGCGGAAGGCGTTCCACTCCCCGAGCGGCTTGTCGGCCTTCACCAGCGGATCCTTGCCGGCGGCGCCGGGCGAGTTGTTCCACAGGCCGCCGGAGCCCTTGGCGAGGCCGAGGTTGTTGGGATCGGGCTGGCTCGAGTCCCAGATCTGCACCTGCGGCACGCCGCGCAGGTAGATGCCGGAATCGGCCTTGGGCACGGTGCGGTACTCGACGCGCAGCTCGAAGTCGCCGTAATCCTTCTCGGTGGTCGCGTAGGCGCCGAGCCCGTCGTTGACCAGCTCGCCGTTCTCGACGTACCAGTGCGGCTTGCCGGTGGAGGCGTTGACCTCGAGCATCGAGTTCTTCTCGGCGGCGTCGGTCCAGCGCCGGATCTGCTCCTTGCGATCCGCCTCGGACATCGCCAGCAGCTTGCGGTGGTCGAAGGTGTCGCCGCCGCGCCAACCGGCCAGATCGCGGCCGTTGAAGAGCGCCGTGAATCCCGCGGGCGGATCCTCGCCCCGCGCCGCCATGCCGATGACCAGCACCACGGCGCACGCCGCCGCCAGTCGCATTCCCGATCCCATCGTCACCGCTCTCGACATCGTTCCCCCTTCGCCGCGCACGGGCTGCCACACGGTTTCCGCCGATCACCCCCCGCGGGCCCGGCATCGGGCCCACTCGAGCGGGGATTCTGCCACGGGAACGCCCACCGCGGAAGCGCGGTGGCACCGATCCGTGTTTCGGTTCGCGGGATTCCCGTGCGATACTCGGGGCCTCGCCGAAACCGACGCGCGCGCGTCGCCGGCGAGCGCTCCCGGAGCGGAGCGGACGTGCCCCGAGCCGAACCGACGTGACCCGAGCCGCCCCCCGAAGCCTCCCGCGCGCGGCGCCGAGCGCCATGCCGCGGGCCGCGCGCCTGCTGGCGCTGGCCACCGCGCTTCTGGCCCGCCCGGGCGCGGCCCGCGCCGACGAGCCCCCCCTCTTCGAGCGCGACGTCCGCCCGGTGCTCCGCGCCCACTGCCTCGACTGCCACGGCGCCGGCGACGCCTTCGCCGGCGGCCTCGACCTCCGCCAGGTGCGGTCCATGCGACGCGGCGGCGATTCGGGACCGGCGCTCGTGCCGGGGGACACCGCGGCCAGCCCGCTGCTCTCGCGGATCCACTCCGGCGAGATGCCCCCCTCCGATCACCGTCCGCGCGCCGACGAAATCGCGATCCTCGAGCGCTGGGTGGCGGCGGGCGCGCCGACCGCCCGCCCCGAGCCCGAGTCGCTGCCGCCGGGCCTGGGGATCACCGAGGAGGAGCGCGGCTGGTGGGCTTTCCGGGCGCTCGAGCGGCCGGAGCCGCCGACCGTGTCGCGGCCCGACCTCGTGGCCACCCCGATCGACGCCTTCGTGCTCGCGCGCCTCGAGGCGGAGGGGCTGTCGTTCGGCCCGCCGGCCGACCGGGCGACCCTCATCCGGCGCGCCTCCTTCGACCTCCTCGGCCTCCCCCCCACGGCCGACGAGATCGACGCCTTCGTCGCCGACCCTTCCCCCGACGCCTTCGACCGGCTCGTCGACCGCCTGCTCGAGTCGCCGCGCTACGCCGAACGCTGGGCGCGGCACTGGCTCGACGTCGCCGGCTACGCCGACTCCTGCGGCGCCACCCAGGACGACCACCCCCGGCCGCACGCCTGGCGCTACCGCGACTGGGTGGTGCGGGCGCTGGCCGCCGACATGCCCTTCGACCGCTTCCTCGTCGAGCAGCTCGCCGGCGACGAGCTCGTGCCCCCGCCGCACGCGAACCTCGGCCCGGAGGCGATCGACCGCCTCGCCGCGACCGGATTCCTGCGCATGGCCGCCGACGGCACGACCGGCGGCGGCGACGACGAGAGCCGCAACCGGGTCGTCGCCGACACGCTGGCGATCGTCTCCACGAGCCTGCTGGGCCTGTCGGTGGGCTGCGCGCAGTGCCACGACCACCGTTACGACCCCGTGCCGCAGTCCGACTACTACGCCCTCCGCGCCGTCTTCGAGCCGGCCCTCGACCCGGCCGCGTGGCGGCCCCCCGAGGCGCGGCTGGTGTCGCTGTTCACCGACGCCGACCGGGCACGCTCGGCGGAGATCGAGGCGGAGGCGGTGGCCGCCTCGAAGGAGCTGGAGGAGAAACTCGCCGTTGCCATCGAGGCGGCGCTGGTGAAGGAGCTCGAGAAGCACCCCGAGGAGCTCCGCGCGGCCCTCGGCGCGGCCGCGCGCACCCCCGACGCCGAACGCACCCCCGAGCAGCGGCGGATGCTCGCCGAGCGGCCGAGCGTCGCCATCTCGCCGGGCGTGCTCTACCAATACGACCAGAAGGCGGCCGACGAGCTCAAGGCGATCGGCGAGCGCGTGGCCGCCATCCGGGCCCGCAAGCCCGTGGAGGAGTTCCTCCACGCGCTCACCGAGCCGCCCGGGCATCTCCCCGTGACGCGCGTCCTCCACCGCGGCGACCACCGGCAGCCCAAGGGGGAGGTGGGCCCGGCGGACCTGCAGGTCACGGCGCCGGAGGGGGCGGCCGCGCTGCCGGCCGACGACCCATCGCTCCCCACGAGCGGCCGGCGCCTCGCCTTCGCGCGGCGCCTCACCTCGGGACGGCATCCGCTCCTGGGCCGCGTGCTGGTCAACCGGGTGTGGATGCACCACTTCGGCCGGGGCATCGTCGCCACGCCCGCCGACTTCGGCCGCCTCGGCGAGCGCCCCAGCCATCCGGAGCTGCTCGACTGGCTGGCGGTGGAATTCGCCGACGGCGGCTGGAGCCTGAAGCGCCTCCACCGCCTCCTGCTCCGCTCCACGTCCTGGCGCCAGTCGTCGGCACGCCGCCCCGAGCTCGACGCCGTGGACGGCGACAACCGCCTCCTGGGGCGGATGCCGGTGCGCCGCCTGGAGGCCGAGGCGGTGCGCGACCGGGTGCTGGCGGCCTCCGGCGCGCTCGACCCCACCCCCTTCGGCCCGCCGGTACCGGTGGTGGCCGACGACACCGGGGAGTTCGTCGTCAAGGACGGCGTGCCGCGGCGCAGCCTGTGGATCGAGCAGCGCCGCTCCAAGCCGGTGCAGCTCCTGGCCGCGTTCGACGCCCCGGCGATGCAGACCAACTGCGACCGCCGGATCGCCTCGACGGCGCCGGGGCAGGCGCTCGTGCTCATGAACGGCGACTTCCTCCTCGCCCAGGCCAGGCGGCTGGCGGAGACGGCGCTGGTGGAGGCGGCCGCGCCCCCCGCCGCCGACGACGGCCCCGGCAGCGGGGCCCAGGCGCTCGCCCCCGCCGTGGAGCGCGCGTGGCGGCGCGCCTTCGGGCGGGCCCCCGACGACGCCGAGCGCGGCGAGGCCACGGCCTTCCTCGCCGACGAGCTCGCGATCCTCGCCGCGCGCGGGGGCGACCTCGCCGCCCCCGCCGAACGGCGCCTGCGGGCCCTGGCGAACCTCTGCCAGCAACTCCTCGCGAGCAACGAGTTTCTGTATGTCGACTGATCCCGCCGCCGGCCCCGCCGCGCCCGCCCCCGGCCCGCTCTCCCGGCGCGGCCTCCTCGGCCGCGCGGGGTTCGGCCTGGGCACGCTCGCGCTGGCCGACCTGCTCGCCTCCGAGGGCCTGCTCGCCAATCCCGCCAAGCCGGCCTTCGAGAAGCCCTTCGCCGACCTCGCCCCGCGCCGGCCGGCGCTCGCCCCGCGCGCCACGGCGATGATCTCGCTGTTCATGCACGGGGGCCCGTCGCACGTCGACCTCGTCGACCCCAAGCCGGAGCTGTCGCGCCTCGACGGCGTCGACTACGGCGGCGAGGTGGCCTACAGCTTCGTCAACCGGGCCAGCAAGCGGCTCCTGGGGAGCCCGTGGACGTTCGCCCCCGCCGGCGCCGCCGGCACGGAGATCAGCGAGCTGCTGCCGGGCCTGCGCTCGATCGCCGACGATATCTGCCTGGTGCGCTCGATGCACACCGGTCACAACGGCCACGAGGTGTCGATCCGCTACTTCCACGGCGGGCAGCCCGCCGTGCTGGGGCGGCCGACGGTGGGGAGCTGGCTGTGCTACGCGCTGGGGAGCGAGTCGCGCGACCTGCCGGCCTACATGGTGCTCACGGATCCCGAGGGGCATCCGGTGGACGGCGTCACGAACTGGTCGAGCGGGTTCATGCCGCCGCTCTTCCAGGGCACCGTGCTGCGGGCCCGCGAGCCGCGGATTCCCAACCTCGAGCCCCCCGGCTGGCTCGAGGGACCGCTCCAGGCGCGCAACCTCCGCTTCCTCGGCCTCCTCAACGCCCGCCACCGCGAGCGGCACCCCGGCGAGGCCGATCTCGAGGCGCGGATCGCCAGCTACGAGCTCGCCGCGCGGATGCAGCTGGCCGCGACCGACGCGCTCGACGTGTCGCGCGAGACCGAGGCGACGCACCGCCTCTACGGCCTCGACGATCCGGCGACGCGCGAGTACGGCACGCGCTGCCTCATCGCCCGCCGGCTCGTGGAGCGCGGCGTGCGCTTCGTGCAGCTGTTCCTCGGCGGCCAGCCCTGGGACAACCACTCGAACCTCCGCGAGACGCTCCCCGCCATCTGCCGGCGCACCGACAAACCCGCCGCGGCGCTCGTGGCCGACCTCAAGGCGCGCGGCCTCCTCGACACCACGCTCGTCCACTGGGGGGGCGAGATCGGCCGGCTGCCGGTCACCGAAGGGGAGGGGTCGGGCTGCGGCCGCGACCACAACGGCCAGGGCTTCAGCATCTGGATGGCCGGCGGCGGCACGAAGGGGGGGCTCGCCTACGGCGCCACCGACGAGGTGGGCCACCGCGCGGTGAGCGACGTCGTCACCCCCAACGACTGGCAGGCGACGGTGCTGCGGCTCTTCGGGCTCGACCACGAGTCGCTCGTCTACCGCCACGGAGGCGTCGAGCAGCGCCTCACCAGCGGCCGCCCGGCGCGGGTCGTCGAGCCGATCCTCGCCTGACGGGCGTGCGGCGGGGCAAGCCCGGGAAACCTTGCCGCCACGGCCCCGCCCGGGGGGGCGGCCCACCCCGCCGCCGCCGAAGAACCCTTGGCCTACCCTGGGGTCTCCATGCCCGGCCCGCGCGCCATCCTCCGCGCCATGCTCCGCGCGTCGCCCCGCCGTGGCGGCTGCCCCCGCGCGCTCGTGGCGGCGCTGCTGCCCTGGTTGGCCGCCGCGGCGACGGCCGCGCACGCCGGCGACCTGGGCACCGACCGCGACGCCTTCACCCCCTCGAGCCACCTCATCGAGCCGGGCACGCTGCTCCAGGAAGGCTCGTGGGTGTACATCGACAACCGCACCGGCCTGCCCACCAACAACGTGCCGGAATACCTCCTGCGCGCCGGCGTCACCGACTGGCTGGAGTGGCGCTTCGGCGTGAACTACGGCGTCAACGCCCAGGGAAACGTGGTCACGAGCGTGGAGGTG
>CAISKG010000402.1 GCA_903885855.1 uncultured Planctomycetaceae bacterium | reverse complement strand
TGGCGCGGCGGCGGGTGGCGCGGGCGGCGCCGCAACCGGGGGTGCGAAGGGGGGGGGTGGGAATCGTGCGGCGCCGGCGGGTGGAGCCTGCCCCTCCGCCACGACCGGGGGGGGCAGGTCCGGAGGCGTGTCGGGCGCGGTCTCCGGCGGCTGGTCGGGCGGCGCCGCCGCAGGCGGGAAACGGTCCTGACCGAGGGCGAGGCCGGGCATCGACAAGGCCAGCGCGAGCCAGAGCCGACGCAGACCTCGGTCGGTGCGCCGGCGGCGATCGCCCACGGGCCGGTCGTCGCTTCGAGTGGGCGCTGCCATCGCTGCCGTCACGCTCGGGCTGTGGGGCGGTCGCCGCCCCGGGCGGGGCCGGAGAATCCAGAAGCCGGCGGAGCGTGTCAACGGCAGCGGGCCCGGGGGTCGGGCGTCCGCGCGGGGGGCGGTGGACGGGGCAAGCCGGGGGGGCCGGGGGGGCGGCCGGCCCGTCAGGACGCCGAGTCGAGGTACGGATCCTGGCTCATCTGGATGTGGGCCTCGGCCCGCTGCCGCTCGACGTATTCCAGCACGCGCCGCTGCCGCACGTGCCGGGCCTCGACGAGCCGCTGCGCCCTGTGGAACGCGCGCAGCAGCCGCTCGGGGTCGCCGCCGAGCGCGCCGCGCAAGGCGGCGACGACACGCTTGGCGCGCGCCGGGCCGTAGCCGGCCACGAGGATGTCGTCGTCGAGGGATACGTACTGCCGCCACGTGCCCGGATCCCCCTGCCGGCCGCAGCGCCCCACCAGCTGGCGGTCGATGCGCGCCGAATCGTGCAGTTCGGTGCAGATGACGTGCAGGCCGCCGAGCTCCTCCACGCCCTCGCCGAGGCGGATGTCGGTGCCACGTCCGGCCATGTTCGTCGACACCGTCACCTGCCCGAGCTGCCCGGCCTGGGCGACGATCTCGGCCTCGCGTTCGATCTGGCGGGCGTTGAGCACCGTGTGCGGGATCGACGCCTCCGTCAGCAGCCGGGAGAGATCCTCCGACTTGTCGATCGACCGCGTGCCGATGAGCACCGGCCGGCCGAGGGCGTGCTTCTCGGCGACCTCGGTCACGATCCGGGCGAATTTCTCCTCCTGCGCGGCGCAGACCACGGCCGGGAGGCGCTGGCGGATGGCCGGGCGGTTGGTGGGCACGGTGGAGACGCCCACGTCGTAGGTGCGGCTGATCTCGGCGGCGCTGGTGGCGATCGTGCCGGTCATCCCGGCCAGATGCGGCCAGCGGGCGAAGAGATCCTGGATCGTGACCCGCGCGGCGTGGCCGGAGGGGACGGTGACCTCGATCCCCTCCTTCGCCTCCACGGCCTGGTGGAGTCCGTCGCGCCACGTGCGTCCCTCCGCGGCACGCCCGGTGAATTCGTCGATGATCACGATCTTCCCCTCGCGCACCACGTACTGGCGGTCGCGATGGAAGAACCGCCGGGCACGCAGGGCGCGCTCCACGGCCTCGTACACCGCCAGCAGGCTGATGCTCTCCAGCAGCGCCGGTCGCTCCAGCGCCCGCACGCGGCTGCGCCCCGGGCCGAGGAGCTCGCACGACTGCTTCTGCACGTCGACCTCGAAGTCGACGTCGGCGTCGAGCAGGGCCGCGGCGCCGGCGGCGAAGCGGAACAGCGACTCCTCGGCGGCCTGCGCCTCGCCCGGCGGCGACGCGATGATCAGCGGCGTGCGTGCCTCGTCGATGAGGACGTTGTCGGCCTCGTCGACGAGGGCGAAGTAGTAGGGGCGCTGGAGGAGCTTCGAGGTCTGCGAGACCATCTGGCCGGTGAGCATCGCCCCCAGATCGCCGCGCCCCTCCGCGATCTCCCGGCCCATGAGCCGGTCCTTGAGGAAATCGAAGCCGAATTCCTTGGCCGTGCCGTAGGTCACGTCCTTGGAATAGGCGTCGCGGCGCTCGTCGAAGCCCATCTGCGACTGCACGATCCCCACCGACATCCCCAGCGCCTCGTAGATCGGCTCCATCCACTCCGCGTCGCGCTTGGCGAGGTAATCGTTGACGGTGGCCAGATGCGCCCCCTTGCCGGCCAGCGCGTAGAGCGCGAGGGGCAGGGTCGCGACGAGGGTCTTCCCCTCGCCGGTCTGCATCTCGACGATCGCGCCGCGGACCAGGGCCACGCCCGCCAGCAGCTGGACGTCGTAGTGCCGCATCCCCATCGTGCGCCGCCCCGCCTCGCGCGTGGCGGCGAAGCTCTCCACGAGCAGCGATTCGATCGGCTCGCCGGCCTTGGCGCGGTAGGAGAGGGAGCGACCCAGGCGGCGCAGGCCGGCGTCGCTCTCGGCGGCCATCGGCCCGGCCAGATCCTCGACCTGACCGACGAGGCGGCGCGCCGAGGCGTCCAGCGGCGAGCGCCGGCCGCCGGCGATGCCGCCGATCCAGCCCAGCCGGCCGAGCCAATCACGCGCGGTCGACACGACGCCCCCCGTCCCGCTCACTGCGGCTCGAATTGTTCCCGGCTGGCCACGGGCAGGCGCAGTTCGACGCGCTGCCGCCCGCGGAACACCCCCAGCGTCACGGTACGGTCGGTCGGCGTCACGCTCACGAGGCTCACGAGGTGGTCGTCGTCGTCGACCGGCTGGCCGTCGAATTCCAGGATCACGTCGTCGGGGCGGATGCCCGCGGCGTCGGCCGGAGAGTTCTTGGTGACCCCCGACACGCGGGCCCCCACCGCGCGCAGCATCCCCAGGCGTTCGGCGGTGCGCTGGGAAAAGCTGCGGTCGAGGGTGACGCCGAGGTAGGCCCGCGACACCGTGCCGTGCTCGACGAGCTGCCGGGCCACGAACGACACCATCGGCACCGGGATGGCGAAGCCGATCCCCTCGCTGCCGCCGGAATTGCTGGCGATCGCCGTGTTGACGCCGACCACCTCGCCGCGGAGGTTGACCAGCGGCCCGCCGCTGTTGCCCGGATTGATGGCGGCGTCGGTCTGGATGAAATCCTGGAACTTCACCCCCTCGTCGCCGAGTTCGAGGTCGCGGCGTCCCTTGGCCGACACGATCCCGAGCGTCACGGAGTGGGAGAGCCCGAACGGGCTGCCGATCGCCAGGACGGTGTCGCCGATCTGCACGGTGTCGCGCTCGGCCAGACGGGCGGGGACGAGGTCGTCGCCGGCAACCGCCAGCACGGCCAGGTCGGTGGCCGGGTCGGTCCACATGCGCCGCGGGGTGAGCTCGCGGCCGTCGTCGAGCCGGATCACGATCCGGTCGAGTTCGGCGCCGTTGACGACGTGGCGGTTGGTGATCACCACCAACGAGTCGGCGACCCGGGCGATGACCCCCGATCCCGCCTCGTCCTCGTCGCCCGCCTTGGCGCCGCGCGACGCCCGGGTCGCGGGCTTGCGGGCGTCGATGTGGACCACCGACGGTCGCAGCAGCAGCGAGAGCCGGCGCAACTGCGCCCCCTGGCGCTCGAGTTCCTCGGCGTCGCGCGTCAATTGCTCGAAGAGCCGCTCCCGATCCTCCGCCGAGAGGCGCGCCGGGCGCGACGGATCGACGCGTCCCGCCGGGCCGAGATCGGCGGGGCGGTCTTCGATGATGGTCGCCAGCGGCGGTGGCTCATCGGCGCCGGCGGTGCCCGCGGCGACCGTCACCGCCCAGACCAGGGCCGCCGGCAGGGCCAGTTCGCGCAGATGCGACGTCAGGCTCTTCGGCGGCGCGGGGATCATCGGTGCTCGTTCCGCTGGGCGGGGCGATCGACCGCGGCATCATACCCTGCCGCCGGACCGCCGCCGTGGCCCGCCCTGGCCGTCTCCGGGACCGCCAGCGTGTGGCACGCCGTCCGGCCTGCGGGCCCCCGAGGGGCGGCCTGCCGCCGCCCCGGGACGGGGCGGCGGGGGCCGGTGCCGCTGCCTGGAATCAGGAAACGTCGAGTTCCAGATCGATCGACTCGTCGCTCGTCTCCCGCTCCCGGGCGCCACCGTGACGCTCCACGTCGCGCTGGCACTCGATGCACATCGTGGCGTAGGGCAGGGCGTCGAGCCGGGCCATGGGGATCTTCTTCGAGCAGACCTCGCAGGTCCCGTACTGCCCCGACCGCATCCGATCGAGGGCGTTCTCGATGTGGGCCAACTCGCGGCTCTCGACCTCGGCCAACTGCGAACTGATCTCGTCCTGCGCGGTGTCGAGGGCCGCGTCGACGACGTCGCCGCTGGTCTCCCCGTGGAGTTCACGGAGGAGCGACAGGTCGCCCGCGAGGGCGCTGCGCAGGGCGTCCCTGCGGCGGATGAGGATCGCACGGAGATTGAGGAGGGCGTCTTTTCTGGCCATGGTGGGGACTCCTCGACCGTCTGGCAGCCCGGAATCAGGCCTGCCCGACCGGTCGCATCCAATAGTACGGACGGCGAACGGAACGGTTCGCCCTCTTCTCAACCGCACCATCCCTATCGAAAAAACCGCTCGAAAGGATCGTGACAGTTGGCGGGGGGCAGGAGATTCCCCCCAGAATTCCGGCCCCGGCCATGGTCCCGGGGGACGGCGCGGACCCTGCCGCCCCCCCCGGCCTGGGTAGCAGGCCGCGGGCCGGTGCCGGCGGTGCGGTCGGCCGGGCGGGGGCGGGGCCGCCCCCCCGGGCCTCATTCGCCCTGGAGCGTGAGCACGATCCGACGCGGGCCGCCCCGGTCGCGGTGCTCCCCCAGGTAGATCCCCTGCCAGGTGCCCAGCAGGAGCCGGCCGTCGGCGATCGGGACGGTCACCGACGAGCCCACCAGCGCCGCCTTGACGTGGGCCGGCATGTCGTCGGGGCCCTCGGCGGTGTGGATGTAGGGGAGCGTCTCCGGCGCGATCCGGTCGAGCGCCATCGCCAGGTCGCGCGGCACGTCCGGGTCAGCGTTCTCGTTGATCGAGAGGCTGGCCGACGTGTGGCGCACGAAGGCGTGCAGCAGGCCGCAGCGGATCCCGGCGAGCTCGGGCAGCGCGTCGACCACCATCCGCGTGACGACGTGGAAGCCGCGGGGCAGGGGGGGGAGGCGGATCTCGCGCTGGTGCCAGGCCATCGGGGGGGCAGCCGGTGGGTCAGGGGGGGGCGTCGGTCGCCCGCTTCGTGCGCGAGCGGATGAAGTCGGGGTCGTGGCAGTTCGACACCGCCACGTCGTAGGTGATGTCGCCGCGCTGGTAGAGCTCGAGGAGGACGTTGTCCATGAGCTGCATCTTGTGCTTCCGGCCGGTCATGATCTCGTTGCGGAGCTGGTGGACGTTGCCTTCGCGGATCATGTTGCGGACCGCGGTGTTGGCCACGCACACCTCCACCGCCAGGACGCGGGCCGAGCCGGTGGCGCGGGGAAGGAGCCGCTGCGAGATCACCCCCTGGATCGAGCCGGCGAGCTGGTAGGCGATCGACTCCTGCTGGCTCTGCGGGAAGACGCTGGCGATGCGCTGCAGCGTCTGGGCGGCGTCGGGGGTGTGGAGGGTGGCGATCACGAGGTGGCCGGTCTCGGCGGCCATCAGCGCCGTCTCGATGGTGTCGAGGTCGCGCATCTCGCCCACCACGATGACGTCGGGATCCTGCCGGAGGACGGCCCGCAGCGCGCCGTTGAACGACTGGAAATCGGTGAGCAGCTCCTGCTGGATGACCAGGCTGCGATTGTTGGCGTGGACGAACTCGACCGGATCCTCCAGCGTGATGATCTTGGCCCGGCGCTCCTCGTTGATCGTGTTGATCATGAAGTTGAGCGTCGTCGTCTTGCCCATGCCGGTCGGGCCGGTGACGAGGATCAGCCCCCCCGGCGAACGCGTCAGTTCGGCGACGACCGCCGGCAGTCCGAGCTCCTCGGCGGACCGGACGACCGTCTCGCAGAGGCGGATGGCGAACTCGGGCGTTCCCGCGTGGCGGTAGACGCTGACGCGGAAGCGGCCGATGCCGGGCACGGTGCGCGAGAAGCTGGCCTGCCAGTCGCGCTCGAAGGCCCGCTTCTGGGCGTCGTCGAGGAGCTCGTCGTGGATGGCGACGAGGTCCTCCGCCGCGAGCGGCGCGCCCTGCGCCGGCTTGAGCTCGCCGTTGATGCGCAGGATCGGCGCCACTCCGCCGGAGAGGTGGATGTCGGTGGCGTGCATCGCCCGCGCGCCGCGGAGGATCTTGTCGAGTGACCAGTTCATCGCGTCTCCATCCCCATCGCCGTCGCGGGGCGCGGCGCACGGCCCGGCGCAGGGCCGACTACGAGCGCCGCCCGAAGAGCCTGCCCAACCATCCGCCGCCGGTCTCCCCCAGCCGCGCGCGCGCGTCGACGTGCTGCGGCGAGAGTTCGAGGACGCGTTGGAAACTCTTGCGCGCCTGCGCCTCCATCCCCAGCCGGCGCTGGCAGATCCCCTGCACGTACCAGGTGCGCGGCGCCGCGGCCTCCCGCTCCACCGCCTGCTGTGCCCGGGAGAGGGCCTTGGCGGGCACCTCGTGGAACAGGCACGCCGTCGCCGCCTCCAGGGGGACGAGCCAGTCGCGATCGATGGCGCAGGCCTTGTCGAAACAGTGGTCGTCGCCCCGGCCCCGCTGCGCGAGGATGATCTCGCCGCGCACCAGCCACCGGTAGGCCGACTCCCCGGGCCGCTCGAGCGCCGCGTCGGAATGCACGAGCGCCTCGGGGAGCGACCCCATCCGGCAGCGCGCCTGGGCCGCGGCCGCGAGGATCTCGGCGTGTTGCGGGAAGACCTCGAGCGCCTTCCTGGCCCAGGTCTCCGCCTGGGGGTACTCGCCGAGCTGCACGAGCATCTGCACCTGGCCGAGCCAGCCGGCGACGGCGGTGCGATCGACCTCGAGGCTGCGGGAATAGAAGCGCAGGCCCGACTCGTGGCTGCCGGAACGGCGCTGCTCGTCGGCGAGGCGCAGCCAGTGGGCGGCGTCCTTCGCCGCGGCCTGGGCGGCCGCCGGCCCGCGCCGCGGCTGGGCGTCGTCGTCGGGAAGTTCGAGCTTGTCGAAACGGGCGATGGTCCACCTCGATCGTCGCGGGGCGGTCAGTCGATCCGGCCCGATCGCCACACAGGATAACTTCTCCCCACGACGCGCCCCTCGGTGAGGCCCGCGGGCACGATCCATTGCCCCAGCTCGCGCGCCGTGATCGCCTGGACGCGCAGTTCGGGGTCGGCTTGGGGGATGTTCGACGGCCGGGGCAGGTCGGGCGGCGGCGTGCCGGGGGGGTGGGCCTCGGGGAGGAGTACGAAGCAATTCCCCGGCGGCACGGTGAAGCGCGTCCCCTCCGCCAGCGGCCGCGTGGCCGACTGCCACGGGGAGGGCACACCGTCGACGAGCAGCACGCCGTCGCGCATCGCCACCTCCTGCCCCTCGCAGGCCCGCACGCGCCGCAGCGTGGCCGGGCGGAACGTGACCACGAGGTCCCCCGGCCGCGGCCGGCCGGAGGGGTCGATCCACACCAGGTCCCCGGCGACCAGCGGGGGCGCGGTCTCCGGCACCCGGGCGGGAACGAGCCACCAACTCCCGCCGAGGACGCGCAGCGTCCCCCACGCCACCGGCAGGTAGATCCCGAGCGTTAGCACGAGGGCCGTGCAGGCCGTCGCCGCGTAGCGCATCCCCACGGAGCGGTAGGCGAGGCCGGTCGCGGCGACCGCGGACGTCGCGTGGAGGGCCAGCGCCGCACCCAGCGGCACCAGCGCCAGCGCCAGCGCGCCGTGGACGAGGATCGCGGCGGCGACCAGCACCGGCCAGCCGAGCAGCACCGCCAGGCCGAGGGGGCGGAAGCGGCCCCCCAGCAGAGGAAGGCCGGGAACGAGCGCCATGGGGGCGGCGACCATCCCCGCCAGCGGGCGCACCACCGCGTCCAGCAGGCCGCCCAGCGCGGGCTGCGCGGCTTCGCCGAGCGTGAGGCGATGGAGGAGCGGCGCCATCCGCCGCTGCAGCGCCCACCATGCCGGCAGGACGCGCTTGGCCAGCGCCCCGGCCCGCGGCGGCGCGACGGCCAGCGGCCGCGTCGCCGCCGTCAGGTCGGCGCCGCAGCGCACGCAGGCCGTGACGCCGGGCATGACGTGGAAGCCGCAACTGAAGCACTGCATCGCGGGGCGCCTGCGCGCGGGGGTCGGGGGGCGCTCAGCGGCGCTCGTGGATGTCGATCACGCGGCGCACCTTACCCGGATCCTCGTAGAGCTCCGCCGTCGGCTGGGTCGACTCGATCCGGCCGATGATCCGCGCCACGGCCGCGGCGTAGTCCTTGCACGCCTCGCCCTTGATGCCCTTGGTGCGCACCGTCACCCGGCCGTCGCGGCCGATCTCGATCTCGATCTCCTCGCCGGACATCGTCGTCTCCTCACCAGGAACGGACCCGGATCTTCACGGCCGCATCGTCCGTCACCTCCTCGGCGATCACGGCGACGTTGCGGGCGGCCAGTTCGGTCATCAGCCGGTCGTAGACGTACTGCTGCGTGACCCGCCCCACGAGCTCCTCGCCGACGCGGCGCAGCTGCTCCTTCGACACCCCCTCCCCCTCCATGCAGACCTTCAACGCCCCGCGCGCGTCGCGCGAGAAGATGGCACGCATGCCGTCCTTCTCGGCGACGATGCGCTCGCCGGTGCCGGCCGCGGCGCCGAGGATCTCGCTGTCGGGAACGTCGATCTCCTCGCGCGTCACGTTCCTGGATGCCAGGCCCTGCGCGACCCCGGCCGCGGTGCCGGCCACGGCGCTGAAGCCCGCCGCCGCCACGCCCGCCCCGACCGCGGCGGAGATCAACGACCAGTTCGCGATCACCACCGGTGCCACGATCATCACGGTGCTCATGGGATGGTCCTCGGGGGTCAGAGTTCGATCTTGCGCCGTCCGCCGTCGCCGGATTCCGAGCGTGTGCCCGTGGCGAGGCGCGAGCGGCCGGAGGCCCAGTTGCGCAGGCGCACGAGTTCCTCGCTCATCGTCCGCGACAGCGGGACGGTCTGGGCCAGCGAGTTGGCCACGACCGCGGTGGAGAGCTCGCCGTCGCCGCTGAAGGCGTCGAACAGCGCCTCGACCACCGCCTGCTCGATCTCGGCGCCGCTGAAGCCCTCCGAGCCGCGCGCCAGCGCCTCGAGGTCGAATCCGGCCGGATCGCGGCCGCGCTGGGCGAGGTGGATGCGGAACACCTCGCGCCGCTCCTCGAGCGTGGGGAGGTCGACGAAGAAGATCTCGTCGAGTCGCCCCTTGCGGAGGAGCTCGGGGGGCAGGTGGCTGATGTCGTTGGCGGTGGCCATCACGAACACCGGCGCCGTCTTCTCGGAGAGCCAGGTGAGGAGGGTGCCGAAGACGCGTGCCGAGGTGCCGCCGTCGCTGCCGCCGGAGCCGCCGGAGCCGGCCAGGGCCTTGTCGATCTCGTCGATCCACAGCACCGCCGGGGCCACGCTCTCCGCCACGCGCAGCGCCTGGCGCACGTTTTCCTCGCTCGAGCCGACGAGGCTCGAGAACATCCGCCCCACGTCGAAGCGCAGGAGCGGCAGGTTCCAGAGGTTGGCCGCCGCCTTGGCGCAGAGGCTCTTGCCGCAGCCCTGGACGCCGACGAGGAGCACCCCGCGCGGCGCCGGCAGGCCGAACTCCTTGGCCCGGTGGGTGAAGGCCACGCTGCGCTTCGCCAGCCAGTCCTTGAGGTTGTCGAGGCCGGCCACGTTCTGCAGGCTCGCCTGCGAGGCGTAGTACTCGAGGAGGCCGCTCTTGCGGATGATCTGCTGCTTCTCGCCGAACACCACGTCGACGTCGTCGCCGGTGAGCCGGCCGTCGAGGACGAGCGTCTTGGCGAAGACGTTCTCCGCCTCCTTGAGCGTCAGGCCGCGCGCCGCGGAGAGGAGCCGCTCGCGGCCGGCGTCGTCGAGATCGATGCGGATCCCGGGCTTGCCGCGGACGTCCTCGAGGATCCGGTCGAGGAGCTCCCCGAACTCGGCCGTCCCCGGGAGCCCGAAGTCGACGAGCGTCACGTCCTTGCTCAACTCCTGCGAGATGCGCGTGACGGGGGCGGAGATGACGATCGTCTTGTAGGTGTCGCGGAGGTGGTGGGCCACGTCGCGGAGCCGCCGGATCACCGACACGTTGGCCCGGTTGTCCTCCGTGAAGTGGTGGAAATCCTTGAAGAGATAGATCGCCGGCTCGAGCTGGTCGACGACCGAGTCGAGCGCCGCGATCGGGTCGCAGGTGCTGCCCGTGCCCCCCTTGGCGCGATTGGGCTCGCTGCCGCTCTTCACGATGCCCTGGGTGATCGTCCACACGAAGAGGTTCTTGCGCCGCCGTTCGGCGATCTCCCGGAGGCAGCGCTCCACGCGCTCCTCCTCCCAGGTGTTGACGTAGAGGATCGGGTAGCGCGCGCGGATGAGGACGTCGAGCTCGCGCGTGGTGGGGGCGAGGGGGGGCTTGGAGGGCGGCGCACCGCCGGCGCGCGGCGCGGGCTCGGAGGGGCCGCTCATGATCCACCCGCCGCGGTGGTGGGCGGCGCCACCGTGGCCGAGGCGGCGGCGAGCCGCGCGCGCACCGCGTCCCCCCGGACGCCGATCGCGTCGAGCGCCTCGAGGATCGCGAGCGACGTGCCGAAGACGTGGACGCGGCCGTCGGCGCCGATGACGAGCTCGCTGGTGAGCGATTCGTCGTCGGCGGTCATCTGTCGGCGCGGCTCGCGGCGGACGTCGCTCATCACCCCTCCCGGGCGCCACGGGCGCCCCCTCATTCGACGACGTCCAATCCTAGCAGCGCCGCCTCCCGCCGGGCGAGGCTCCCGGCGTCCGCCGGCAGGGGGGAGCGGAGGTCGGCGTGATGGCGGGCCTGCCACTTGGGGAGGTAGCCGTCGCGGATGCTCACCCGCGCCCCGGGGAGGTGGTCGGCGAGCCAGCGGACGATGCCGAGGAAGCAGCACTCGAAATGGCCGGGGAGGAGGAGGTGGCGGACGATGAGGCGTGTCGACGCGGAGACGAGGAGGAGATTGCGCGTCACGATCTCCACGTAGCGCGGCACGCCCGCGATCCGCGCGGCGCAGGCGTCGTTGCCGAATTTGAAGTCGGCCACCTGCACGTCCACCACGCCCGCCAGCAGACGAAGCGCCTCGGGGGTGGCGTGGAGGTCGGTCTTCCAGACGATCGGTGGCAGCTCGCCTGCGCCCGCCATCGCGCGGAGGATCGCGGGGAGATGGATCGTCGGCTCCCCGCCCACCCACTGGAGGTTGCGCGCCCCGCGCGCCCGGCCCCACTCGAGCGCTCGGCGCAGGAAGGGGGCGTCGAGCGGGGTGCCGATGCGCGGGTCGAAGGCCCGCTCCTCGGCGATGCAGAAGGCGCAGCGCAAGTCGCACCCGGAGAGGTAGAAGAGGTGCGAGGGGACGAGTTCCGGCTCCTCGCCGTGCTCCACCCGATGGCGGAAGACGCGGGCCTCGGTGCCCGCCCGGCAGGGGCCGAGCTGGCCGGCGGCGCGATCGGCGCCGCAGCGGTGCTCGCACAGCAGGCAGCGCCGCTCGTGGGCGGCCGCCGCATCGGCGGCCCGTGCCAGACTCGCTGCGTCCATCGCCATCGCTCCCTGCGGACGGTCGCTGCGGCCGCCGCGGCTCACCGGGCCGGGCCGAAGCACCACACCGTGCCATCGACCGAGGGGATCACGACGCACCCCTCCGCCACCGCGGGCGAGGCGGTGAAGCCTCCGCCGGCGTCGAACTCCCACAGCTTCTCGCCGTCGGTCGCGCGCAGGAGGGCGACCTTGCCCGCGGAGTCGGCCACGATCGCCCCCAGGCTGCCGGCGGCGTCGAGGTGGACGACCACCGGCGAGGCGTCGACGCGGCCGCGCGTCCCCTGCCGCCAGGCCCGCGCGCCGTCGGCGATCGCGAAGGCCTCCACGGCCCGGCCGCGCGTGCCGACGATCGCCACCTCCCCCGCCACCGCGGCGCTCGAGCGGTAGGCCTGCCCGGCCCCCTGCGGCTCGAGCTTCCAGGCGGGCATGCCGGCGGCGACGTCGATCGCCCAGAACACCCCCCCCTCGCTCCCGAACAGGGCCCGCGAGCCGGCGGCGGCCGGCGTCGTGCCGGTGGGGCCGTCGATCGGCACCGACACCCCCGCCTCGCCGGTCGCGGCGTCGATGACGTGGAGCCTCCCGTCGCAGCCGGCCAGCAGCACCTTGCCCGCCGCCACCGTGGGGGAGCAGCGGATCTGGTCGCCGATGGTGTGCGTCCAGCGCACCTGGCCGTCGGCGATGGCGAGGCAGGAGAGCGTGGCATCCTGGCTGCCGACCAGGACCCGCGTCTCGCCCTCCACGCGCACGATCGTCGGCCCGCCGGACACCTCGGCCCCGGTCTCGTGCGTCCAGCGCGGCGTGCCGTCGGCGGCGTCGAAGGCGCGCACGATCCCGGCCCCGTCGCCGACCACGACGATCCCCGCCTCGGCGTCCACCGCGGCGGCGGCCGGGAAGCCGGCGTCGGTGGCGAAGGTCCACACGGTCGAGCCGTCGGCGAGGGCGAGGCAGTGGAACGTGCCGTCGAGATCGCCGACGTACACCCGGCCCCCGGCGATCACCGGCGTGGCGTCGAAGGCGGTCTTCTCCAGACGCCGCTGCCAGCGCTCGCCGAGTTCGGCGCCAAGCACGGCGGCCGACCGCCCGGTGCCCGAAAGCGCCCCGCGGAACATCGGCCAGGCATCGGTCGGCGCCTCGTCGACGCCGGCGTCGTCGGCGGCGGCGCGGCCCACCAGAAGGATGGCCGCCAGCGCGAGCGCCCCGAGGCCGGCGGTGCAGCGCTCGAATGCCGTGCCGGGGCGGGAGTGCCGGTGGGAGGGCGTCATCGGGCCTCCTCGTAGAGGCGCACCAGGTCGTCGATCGCCACGGCGCGCGGGTTGAAGCCGGCGGTCCACTGCGTCGAGGCGGCGGCCGCCAGCCAGGCGGTGTCGGGGGAGGGGAGGCCGACGCCGGCCAGCGAGGAGGCCAGCCCCCCGGCGGCGATCACCCTGGAGAGCCATGCGGCGAGGCGCTCGCCGGCCGCGGCCGGATCGCCGTCGGCGAGGGCCGGCACGCACGCGGCCAGCTCGGCGTAGTGCCCGGCGGCACCGGCCGCGCCGGCGGCGTTAAAGCGCACGACGTGCGGCAGCATCAGCGCCACCGCCTGGCCGTGGACGACGTCGTGCCGCGCGGTGAGCGGATTGGCCAGCGCGTGGGCGGCGCCGAGCATCGAGTTCTCGATCGCCATCCCGGCCCAGGCCGCTCCCAGCTGCACCGTCTCGCGGGCCGCGATGTCGGCCGGGTCCGCGAAGACGCGCGGCAGGCCGGCGGCGAGGAGGCGGAAGGCCTCGCGCGAGAAGACGCGCGACGCCGGGGTGGCCGCGCGGCTGACGTGGCTCTCGACGGCGTGCGAGAGGGCGTCGATGCCGGTCAGCGCCGTGACGCGCGGCGGCTGGGTGAGCGTGAGGAGGACGTCGAGCACCGCCACGCGGAAGGCGGCACGCGGGTCGCCGCAGGCCATCTTGACGTGCGTCTCGGCGTCGCTGACCAGCGCGAACGACTGCGTCTCGCTCCCCGTGCCGGCGGTGGTGGGGACGCCGATCGAGGGGAGCATCGGACCGGTGGCCTTGCCGCGGCCGTGGTAGTCGTGCATCCGCCCGCCGCAGGAATGGACGAAATTGATCCCCTTGGCGCAGTCCATCGAGCTGCCGCCCCCCACGGCCACGAGGAGATCGGGGCGGAAGCGCCGGGCGGCCTCCACGCCGGCGGCGACGTGGTCGGTGGTGGGGTTCTCGCCGACGCCCGTGAAGGTGGTGACGGCCAGGCCGCCGCGCTCGAGCGCCCCCACCGCGATGGCCGTGTGCCCGGCCCGCTCGATGCCCGGGTCGCTCACCACCAGCGCCCGGCGGCAGCCGAGTTCCGCGGCCAGGGCGCCGAGCCGGGCGGTGGCGCCGCGCCCCACGACCAGCCGCGTGGCGGCCCGGAATTCGAACGCCGGGGATTCGGGCACGCTCAACGGGGGCCTCGCCGGATCAGGTGGCGCCGGCGGCGAGTTGCAGCGCCCGCGAGCGGTAGAGGAAGTCGATGATGTTCCCCTCGTGCGGCTGCAGCCAGTCGAGCTTCGTCGTCGGCACGGCGCCGAGGTTCAAGCGATCGATCTCGGTGCAGCCGACGAGTTCGCCGCGGAAGGCGTCATCCTCGGTGATCGCCGTGCCCACGAGGGTGGGGCCGATGCGCTCGAGCATGGCGTTCTGCGGGCACTTGACCACCGCCACGAAGGGGAACATGTACTCCGCCTTCGCGATCGCCGGCTCGTGGCTGGCGCAGTGGACGACGACGGGCCGGAGCCAGCCGCAGCGCTCCCCCTCCACCAGCCGCGGGCCGTAGGCCGCGGTGGGGTGCGTCACGCCGGGGGCCGTGAGCCCCCCCTCGATCTGCTGCCAGATCGCCTTGGCGGCACCGGGGATCGTGAAGGCCGCCAGCTTGGCCTGGGGGTCGTCGGGGGGGAGGACGTCGACGGGCCCGAGGCGCTCGGCGAGCGCGGCGGCGATCGCCTCGGTGTGCCGGCTGGCCCAGATGGCCGAGCAGTTGATGCAGCCGCGGCCGCCGTTGACCGCCACGCTCTCCACCATCATGTCGAGGTGGTCCTCCCAGCGATCGACCACGTCGTCGCCGATGAGGATCTTGGAGAATCCGGGGCCGTGCACCTGCACGCCGGGGTTGCCGCGGTACTGCTCGACCGTCTTGGCGCTGCCGAAGATCATGCTCCGCCGGCAGGCGGCGAGGATCGAGGCGCCGACGTCGGTGGCGCCGGGGTAGAGGCCGATGGCCTCGGCGGGGATCCCCGCCTCGATGAAGGCCGCCGCCATGCGGTAGGGGGTCCACGGCTCCTGGCCGCCCGGCTTCATCACCAGCCCCACGCCGAGGGCGATCACCGGGAGCCAGAGGGTGTGCACGCCGGGGGAATTCGACGGGAGCACGAGGCCGAGGACCGGCGACTGTGCCTGGTAGCTCACCACCACGTCGCGGTGCTCGCGGCCGAACCCGCGCCAGAAGACCTCCGGCGGCAGCCCGCGCGAGAGGGCGTCGAGCATCCGGTCCATGTTCGAGAGCACGAAGAGGTTCTTGTGCATGTTCGCCCGGCAGAGCGACTCGGGCAGCCCGGTGGTGGCCGACTGCTGCTTGACGAAGTCGTCGGGGGATTGCTTCGTGCCCCACAGGTCGAGGGTGCCGTGGGCGTAGAGATTGCCCGCCGTCTGCAGCCGCTCGACGACATCCTCCGGATCGAGCGCGAGCAGCGCCGCGCGGGCCCGGGAGGCCTTCTGCATGTCGCGGCCCACGAGCGCGCCGCCCACCTGGCTCACCTCCGCCACCGGCTCGCCGGTGAGGAAATGCACGAGCGACGTGCGCTCGATCGACTCGTAGGGCTTGCCGAAGCGGAGGGCGGGAAGATGCACGGGAGACTCCTGGAACGGTGTCGAAAGGTTGCCGGTGAACTGGCGGGCGCTCGCCACCGGCGAGCGTTCCGCCGCCGCAGGCGGCCACGGCCTCCCGGAGGTGCGGCCGCCGGCTCGCAGCCGGGCCGCGAGGCCCGCCTGCGAGCCACGGGCTGCCGGGGCCAGGGATGGCCCGGCAGCCCTGAAGTCAGTACACGCCCACGGTCGTCGAGGCGGCGAGTTCGCGGAAGGGACGCACGCCGCTGATCCCGTCCCACGGATACTTCGCGTAGGGCAGTTCGCGCTCCCCCTCGTCGCGCTCGAGGAACCCGGGCACGAACGTCTCCTTGGTGAGGGTCGTGAGCTTCACGCGGCCCGTGCCCCCGTAAGGCACCACGGCGTCGGTGTCGTCGAAGTCCACCACCTCGATCACCGCGCGCGGCTGGGGGGCGTAGTAGGCGATCGTGTAGCCGTCGGCGGGCACCACCGGTCGCGACGCCGCCAGCCCCATCAGCGTGTTGCCGTAGGTGGGGGTCATGTAGGCGCCGTCGAGGAGCTCCTCCACGGCGAAGCGCGTCCACTGCGGGGTGAACTCGGTGCCGCCGGAGAAGATGCCCGTGATCCCCGCCTTGCGGATCGTCGTCCCACGCTTCTCGAGCCCCAGCGCCAGCGCCTCGAGGAGCTTCGGCGTGGTGAACATGCACTTCACGTCGTGGCCCGCCTCGAGGATCGTGATCGCCTGGTCGATGCAGTGCTGCTTGTAGGCCTCGAGGTGCTCCATCCAGCCCTTCTGGATGAGCTTGATCACCCAGCGCGGGTCGAGGTCGACGCAGAAGCAGATGCCCCCGCGGTGCTGGGCGAGGTGCTCGATCGAGAGCCGCAGCCGGCGCGGGCCCGAGGGGCCGAGCATGAGCCAGTTGGCCCCGCGCGGGAAGAACTCCTCGGGGAGCGTGTCGCTGAACTGCTCGTAGTCGGTGCGGAAGTCGCGCATGTTGACGCGCGACTTGGGGATCCCGGTCGTGCCGCCGGTCTCGAAGAGTAGGCCGGCTGCCCGGCGAATCCCTGGGGAATCCAGCGCGTCACCGGGCCGCCGCGCAGCCACTCGTCCTGGAAGGGGGGGAACTTCTTCAGGTCGTCGTAGCACTTCACCTCGCGGAGCGGGTCGAAGGAGAGGGTCTTCGCGTACTCCAGCCAGAAGGGGCAGCCGGTGGAGGGATGGAAATGCCAGGCCATCATCTCCACCGCGTGGGCGTCGAGGGTGGCGCGGGCCTTTTGCACGGCCGCGTCGTCGGCGACCTGGAACACGGGGGCCTTGGCGGGGGCGTCGTTGGGCATCTCGGGGGCTCTGGAGGGACAGGGGAGGGGGGCGTCAGCCGTCGGCCGGACCGGACGCGGGGGCGGGGGGCGCGCCGAGCTGCGCGAAGAGCTGCAGCACGCCGTTGAAATGGGCCAGCCGCGGGCCGTAGCGATCGATGAACTCGCCGAGCGCGTACTCGCTGTCGGTGAAGTTCTCGGCGTTGTCGAAGGCTTCGGCGGCCACGCCGGCGAGGAATTCGGTGTGCACCTTGGCGAGCGACTCCGCCGCCCGGCGGCACGACTGGGCGAGGTCGGGATTGGCCTCCTTCCAGGCCTTCAACTCCGCCGCGCGCTGGCGCTGCTGCAGCGAGACCTGGTTGAGCAGTTCACCGAGAAGCTCGACCTGGCGGCCGAGGAGTTCGATCTGCCGCTGCTGCAGGGCGATCGACTCCGCCAGCAGGTGGCGGGCCTGGGGATCGGTCTGGACCGCCCCGGGGGTGATCGAGTTGGCCGAGATGTCGAGTTGGGTGAAGACGGGGGGGAACTCGCTCATGGGAGGGCCGTGTCGGAAGGGGGCGGGAGCGGAACCGAGTCTCCCTTCGATTCTACCCAGGTTCCCGGGAATGACAGCCCCGCGGTCCCCGGTGGCGGCAGGGTCGCCCCAGCCCACCGCGGCGAGGTGACGGCGCGACGCGGGGCGTGGATCGCGGCGGCGGCCCCTCAAGTGCGGTCCGTGACCGCCCGATGCAAGGGCAGGCGGCGCCGACGCGTGGGCGGGGCGACCCGTCCCGGGAGAACCGGGGGGCCGATCACCCCCGGCGGCGTGGAGAGTGCCAGATGCACGGCGGAGCGGGGGAAGCGGCCGCGGCGTCCTACGGGTTCCTGACGACGGTCGACTCCGCCACCCACGGGGTGTTCGGGGGCTACCTCGTGATCGACGTCACGGGACGGCCGCTGGAGTTCCACTGCACCGCGCCGGTGAAGGTGTCGCGCGCCCAGCGCATCCTCTACGGCGCCACGCTCCCGGCCCAGCTCCACGGCCGGCAGATCGGCGCGACGCTCCTGGCCGACACCACGACCCGGCCGCTGGCGGTGCTCACCGACGACGAGGCCCTCCTCCACGTGCGCCCCCACACGCCGCTGCCGGTGGTGCTCGTGCGGCCGCGCGACGGCGCCGCCCCCTGCCGGGGCGAGGGGCTGACGACCTTCGGCGAAGCCGCCCTCCTGCTTCCCGACACGGCGCCGGCCGATCTCGTCGACCGCCTGGGGGCGCTCGCGGCGGGGGTCGATCTCCGCGAGCCGTTCGAGCGGATCCGGGCGGCGATCGACGAGGCCCAGAAGCACTGATCGGGAAGCGACGCTCGATGGACGGCGATCCGCTCGGGATCGGCGCGGTGATCGCGCGGCGCCTGTCGGGCGCCGCGCTGGACCTGCCCGCGCCGGCCATGCTGCCGCGCGTGCCCGTCGCGGGGCTTCCGGAGCCGGCGGTGGCGCGGCTGCCGGTG